>JAHFRS010000025.1 GCA_023266155.1 archaeon | reverse complement strand
AGCGAGGGTGAGGAGCGTAGCGATGAAAGCGTAGCGTCCCCAAGTGAGCGAAGCGAACGTAGCGTATGGCGCAAGGAGCACTTTTCTTTGAGCACATGGCGATATTACTTTTCTAGGGCAGGAAAATTTATTCAATTTTGTTAATTAAATTATTTATGGAAGAATCTTCTAAGATTTCTGTAGTGTTTATTATTGGTATTTTTGCGTCTTGATCTGATATTAATAATGATAACTCAGTACATCCTAAGATTATACCTCTGGCTCCCCCTTTCTCCAGTTTTTCTATGATTTTGATCATTTGTTTCTTATCATCTTTGGTAATATTGTTATTGATTATTCTTAGAATGCATCCACTTACAAATTGCTGGTCTGATTGAACTGGAGTTATTGATTCAATATTCCATTTTTTTAGTTCATTGGCATGAAGTCCAGATTGAATTGTTTTGGTAGAGCCAAGAATTCCAACTTTTGCAAGATTCATATCTTTACATTTTTTTGCAGTTTCTTCTATAATGCTCAGTATAGGAACTGTTGATTTATTTCTAAGCTCATCAATAAAGATGTGGACTGTATTGCAGGCAATAACTATTAAATCAGTCTCTAATTTATTCAGACGCTTGACTGATTCTAGCAATAGATTCAGATGTTCTTGGGATGGTCCTCCATTAATTAGGCGTTCTTCTGCCTCTTGAGAAATTGGAAGATTATCTAGCAAAATGTGCGGCTGTCTTTTTGTAAGTGGTTTAAATTTCCTGTTTACATTTAGACAAAATTTACATCCTGTTTCAGGACCTAATCCTCCAATTACTCCTAAGATTTTCTGCTTCATTTTGTACACCTATCTATTACTTGTTGTAGTCTGCCTGCAATAAATCCTCGTTCCGTCCTCTCAACTGTTCTGTCGTATAGCCTGATAACTTGGCTGAGGAAGTTTTCATATGGTCTTGTTGCTTGTTGACCAAATCTTTCCTGAGCTGAAGCTATCTTATTCGCGGCATTTTCATCTGCTTGAAGCAAGATTCTCTCTTCTGGATTTGTGCAAAAGTATGGGGCAGAGCGAAGCCTCTTCGGATCAAACGTCCTGCCTGGCATCACGTACATAAATCCTAAAGGATCATCAAATTGGCGTTGGAATTCTTGATCAAATGATTTTTCATCCGAGTTCTTGCTTCCATTAAGAGCCCAGCCTACTTTGAGATTCCTTCATGCTCTTGGTTGAACCAACGCATATCTGCTAGTTCGCGTCTGATGTAATCGTGAGAGGCTTCTATGATCCTAAGTAACTCTCTGTAAATTGGGGTTTGGTCTATCTCAGAAGATCTGGTTACTTTCCATCCAGAAAATCCTAAATTTTCTACAGCTCGTTGAAGAGTTTCTTGGTATTGTCCAGCTAATCTATCTACAGATTGAGCGTCAAAACCATTTGTAATAGCGTGAGTATCTGCAACAAGAATATGTTTAGGTACATCTAGCTGTTCTCCGCTAAAAATCATGCTCAAAACGTCAACTGGCAAACCTGCACTGAGCATAGGAACTCCATTACAAAGACCAACACCAAAGTACAACGCATTTACTTCTGATATTCGAGAAATTCCCGCCAATGATAGTTTAGTCTCAACTAGAGGCTCCTGAATGATAAATCTAGCTAAATCTTTTTTGCTTGTGATACCGGCGACCAGCACAATTTTGTGCCTTAGCCTCTAGTGATTGATTTTCCATTTTACTTCAAATAGTAGAAGTTGTGGCATCTTAATATAATTGATTGAATAAAATACGAATATCAGGCGATAAATTTATATATTATTGAAGATTATTCAGTTTACTATGAGGAATATCACGGAAAAAATTGTAAAACTGTTCAAGGAAGGAAATTGCACACCTCAGATAGCCAAGATAGCAAAAAAGCTCAAAGAGCCATCTACGACAATTCATTACAATATTAAGAAGTTAGAAAAAGAGGGAGCTATTAAAACATATAAGGCAATTTTTGACTATAAGAAAATTGATGAGGGGTTCTGTGTTTTTGTACTGATTAGTCTTTCCCCAGATGAATATGGTAATCCTGAAAAGATTGGTAAGGATTTAGCTAAACATCCAGAAGTTGAAAGTGTAGATATTTGTACAGGCAATTGGGAGATGATTCTAAAAGTAAGAGTTAAAGATCAAGACACATATTATCATCTAGTAAAGAATGTCATTTCAAGAGAAGGAATTAACAAAATCGTTTCATTAACATCACTGAAGCAATTGAAGACAGAGTTCGTAACACTGTGAAGAACGACAGCGGTCTAAATTTTCCTGCCCGTTAAAAAAATCTAAAAAGTGCTCCTGAGTAATATGTCGCTTAACAGCTATTTTTTCCCCTCTATCTCTTCCCTAATTAACTCTTTAACATCCTCCACCGTCTGTATTCCTTTGACAAATTTTCCTTCCGGATAGAGGCAGGCCACACTGCTCTCGGCATTACAGAACCCTAAACATTTCGCCTGCGTGCAATAGACCTGAGACGTCCAGCCATTTTCCCGAATCCAGCGTTTGACTTCTTTAACATCGTCCGGCCTGATTCTGGGGCCGCAGCTGGGAGTGGCATTACCGGGAATGGCACTGCGGTCATTGATGCAGACAAAGAGGTGCAGTTTTGGTTTAGGGAAAGGGATGATTTCCATGCGTATTCTGTTTTAGGATTCCAGAAAGAGGTAAATTTAAATAACTTATGTCTTTTTATAGCCTAATATCATAGTCTAACATCAGAGGTGAACGATTATGGCCGAACAACAAATTCCCGGAGTACAGCAGTTTGATCAGCAGCCGATGCATGTCAACCAATATACCATCAACCACGGGCCGGAAAAGTTTGTGATTGATGTTCGTAACATGCTGCCACAATTTGGGCCCAATGGCGAACCGACGTTTGTCCTGTCCCATAAAGTGATCATGTTTGATCCTTATTTCCTGAAAGGTTTTGCCGCTTCATTGCTCGAGAACATCAAGAAATATGAAGAGCGGTATGGCACCATTAAAAAACCTGATGCGGTGCTGAAAGCGGAGAAAGAAGTCAAGAAGAATCAAGTGAAGATGGAAGCCACGACTACTGAAAAGATATCGTATGTGGGATGAAGTGGGCTTTCTGAAAAATATTCTGAAGTCAAGCAGAAATAGTGTCTATGCTGAACGGCGCAGCGATTCCCGTAAAGCCATCAGGTCTTTAAATGGTATACATCTCTGCTGATAACAGTCCTGAATAAAGGCAGATTTGATTTGCAGGGAATTTAAGGGCAGTTGTTTCCACAGCAGCGCATGAGGAGTATGAAGGCAATGCCAATTCCCTTGGCTCATGAATGCCATCAGATTATAGAAATCAGAACTCAGGGCTGGTCTATATGATTTTTCCTGGTAAGGTTTTCCCAGAATAATGCTGGCTCTCAATTCAGCCATTTCCGCTAACGATACGGACGAAGGAATAGGATGGTCAAACTCTGAGGCGGGTAGAGAGGGGAAATCGTCAGTTTTACTTTCAATCCACTTACTATTTTCGATTCTTTGCTTCTCTTTAAATTCCAGAAGGAGCGGAAAGAGCGTCTCAACGTACTGAAGATACTGTTCATTCTCTTCAGACAGATAGGTCGCAAATAATAAGAGACCAGCATAATCTTCCAGAAATTCTCCGCTCTGGATTTTTTCTCCCCAAGAACTATGGCTTATTTTTCCCTGAATGAAATGTTTTTCCCACAAAGCTTTAAAGAGATTTTCGGCCTGAACTTTCGCCAGAGGATGGGGCAGGTAACGGGAAGCCATCAGTAAGCCGATTCCCAGTAAGGCATTCCAGCTGGTCACTTGCTTTTTATCAACAAAAGGCTGGACTCGCCGTTTTCGCAGCGTGAGGAGTTTTTTCTCAGTCTCAGGCAGGAACCGCAACTTTTTTTTAATTAAATGATTCTTTTTGGCAGCAACTCCTAATTCCCCGTTTCCTGATTTCATAAGCTCGTAAACATCGAAGAATTGTTTGAATTCATCAGGAGAACAGTTTTTTTCTAATTCTTCTTTCGTCCAGAGATAGGTTGCCCCTTCCTCATGGTCAGTATCAGCATCATGGGAAGAGTAATATAATCCCGCGTCGGCAAAAGTTTCTTCCAGACAACAGATAACTTTTTCTGCCACTATTTTGTAGGTTGGTTTGGAAATTATTTTATAGGCAGTGCTATACACCCATAACAGCATGGCTTGATCATAGAGCATTTTTTCAAAATGAGGGATAGTCCAGGTTTCATCAACACAGTAACGGTAAAATCCACCCTGCAGGTGGTCGTGTAAGCCACTGGTAGCCATTTTGTCCAGCAGCGCTTCCATAATTTGTCTTAATTCAGCATCCGGATTTTGTTCGTAATAATGCAGGAGAAAGAGTATGGTACAATGGGGGGGGAATTGTGGTCCGGAACTTGGTGAAGAGAAATTTTTTTTGAGAAGAAAAATGAGCTGTGGCTCTTCTACTTTTCCTTCTTGCGAATAGGGATGGGGGAGGTAGTCAGGACTGTTCTGGTTATGTTCATATTCTGTTTTGATGAAGTGCAGCAGCTCCAAAAAGGCTGGCCGGCCAAATTGTGGTTCCACCGGAACATAGGTGATCGCAAAAAATGGTTTTCCTTCCGGCGTCATAAAGATATTCAGCGGCCAGCCTCCCTGTCCCTGTGTTTCCTGAATGAACGACATACAATAGTGATCAAGATCTGGTCGTTGTTCCCGATCCACTTTAATACAGACAAAATAAGTATTGAGAAAATCAGCACTGGCCTGATACGAAAAGGCTTGCCGGGCCATGACGTGACACCAATGACAGGCCGCATAGCCGATGGATACGAGGATAATTTTATGATTCTTCTGTGCATACTCCAGAACTTCTGTATTCCATTCCTGCCAGTGGATGGGATTATTCTGATGCTGCTGTAAATAGGGAGAGGAAGCCTGATGGAGATTGTTGCGGTGGAAATTGAGCATAGGAGTTAGTCGTTGAGTCTGAATAGCTCTTCATTGCTTCTTTTTTATATAAGTTGCCACAAATCTTTTAAGGTAGGCTATAATTCTGCTCATGATATGGACCTGGAAATCAATCTCACTAAATCTGTTGACCAAAATGCTGCGATCTACTTTGAATTAGCTAAAAAAGCTAAACGGAAATTGCAGGGGGCTATGAAAGCATTAGAAGACAGCCGGAAGAAATTAGCTCAGCTGCAGAAAGAAGAAGTTAAATTCTGGGAAGAGCAACAACAGCAAGCGGTAGAACGACAACAGAAATCAGCACGAAAAAGGGAATGGTATGAGAAATTTCATTGGTTTGTATCCTCGGAAGATTTCCTCTGTATCGGCGGAAAAGATGCCACTTCCAATGAAATTATCATCAAAAAACATACAGAAAAAGATGATTTAGTGCTGCATACCGACATGGCGGGATCGCCTTTTTTCGTCATTAAAAATGGTCAGCAGGCGGGAGAGAAAACGATTCAGGAAGCAGCCCAAGCCGTGGCTGTGTATTCCCGAGCATGGAAATTAGGGCAGACGATGGCTGATGTCTTTTATGTGAAGCCGGAACAAGTCAGCAAGGAGGCCAATCCCGGAGAATACCTTACGAAAGGCAGTTTCATGATCCGCGGGAAGACCAACTATCTTCATCCTCAACTTGAATATGCACTGGGTTTAATGGAGGGGCAGATCATTGGCGGGGCAGAAATGGCAGTGAAAAAACAGACAGCGAATTATGTTGTGGTTATTCCCGGTGATGAGCAGAAGAGTTCATTGGCAAAGAAAATTAAGCACAAATTAGCTGGGGGAGATTTAGATGACATTATTACCATTCTGCCAGCGGGCGGAGGGAAGATCAAGAAGAGTTAGTTTCAAATTGAAAGTCCTCGCACAAACGGGATGCACAGAAGAAAAGATGAGAGGTAACAAGGAAAGCGATGATGAAAACGAGGGTAATACCATGGTCCCAACGGAGCCGGCAGCTTTACAACTGATTTCCTTGTTAGCCTCTTTTTCTTTTCTCAAAATAATTCTTACAGGAATTCTGCAATAACACTCTCAGCGTAGGGAGAAGATATTCTAATCACGATATTTTTCACAGGGAACAACCAGGAATGTTAGGGACATCTTTGCCTGAAGGGGGTATGAACTATGAGGAACTTTTCGAGGATCTTTTCCCCGAACTTTGCCTTCCAAAATGAGCTGAGAGTCATCTGGCTGGTATTCTGTGGTCGCCATAGCCTCTTCTAACGAAGGCACTTTCACAAAAATATCAGGACAGCAGGCTTTGAGTGGCTGTACTGCCCCCGCAATATTTTGAAGACCCCTGAAATACATCCGCTGCAAATCCCAAGCCGCACCATAAAAACGGTTACTGTGAAATCCACGGTGCGTATTTTGCTTGATATTCCTTTTTTCTACGATTAATCCTGTAGCGAGAGAAAGTTTACCGGCAAATCCATGAAAAGGATGGTTTTTACGGAGAAGTTTTTCATAGCGCTGAGGACTCACTTCACCATCATAAAATCGAATATTGTCAATACGCATGCATAAATTAATATTTTTCTGATGAGCCAGCATTATTAACTGTTCTAAATGACCTATGGCTTTAGCCTTTAATTTTAGTGTACTTCCTGATTTAGGATTCCATCCTGCTATTGAAAGATACTCTTCAAAGAGATGATAGCCACCATCACAATCTTTTCCCCGTCGTCTATTTATTTCCCGCCCCGCCAGATATTTTAATTCCGCTGGAGAGAGATGACACTGCCGTTTATTTTTCAATTCCGATGGCCGAATACCATAATTTAAACTGCATAATCCTCGACAGATATAATTAGTAGCCTCTAAACCGACATGAGTAAAATAGGTTAATTTTGAATCATCAAGAGGGCATTTGGCATCTAATTTCGGACCGAATTCTATCCGGTGCCATTCAGAATCTGTTTTCCCTTCATTTTTTTTTGAGGGGGCTGGTTTCATCGCTGATCACTGAATCGAAGAAGCTTTATATTCATTTCTACAGTCAAAACCGCATTTTCAAAAGGTACTTTTTTAAAGAACCATTGATTTTTCTTCCATAATGCCTCTGTAGTCTAGCCTGGATTCAATGAAAGGCACATAGGACACGAGCTTGCGGTACTGCTGTCGCAGTGTAATGAGCTTGGAACCGGAGTTCAAAGCAAGTAATCTATGCAAGTAGCTCAAGTGGGGTATTCGCTATGCTCAACCCCACGAAGGAGATTGAAACATGGATTATTTGAGAAAGTCTCCGCAGAGGCAGTTTCTTTCCTCAAAGTATGGAACTCTATTCATTTTTTTCAGCAAGAAAATTCAGGAAAAAATATAAACTCCAAAATATTTCTCTGCGTATGAGTTTCCACGCTCAAAAAGTTTACGGCGAATCCGGCCTTAAAAGCTGCCCTTTCTGTGGCCGCGCGGCAACCAGAAAAACAGAGTCTGGACTGGAGGTCTGCCCTCAGCATACAAAACAGCAGCTGCATGAGATCAAATGCACCTGTGGCAGTTGGCTGGAACAGCGAGCAGGGAAATTTGGCCCTTATTTTCATTGCTTTAATTGCGGCAATATCAATTTTAAGAAAGCGCTGGAGATAAAAGCTATAACAGCAGCGGTCAGCGGGACAAAAAATGTTGGATCAGAAAAACTACCAGAAAAAATTAGATATAATGATCAGAAAGAGCCTACGGAAACCACCATTACTTCCCAGGATACGGAATATTTTGATTAAATTTATATAGTCCGTTACAAAAGAGTGGAAGATGTACTATGAGCATTCGCGAATGTCAGCAGCAGTAAAAGTGTTGTATTTAGAATCTCTTCTATCTTTGAGTGATACATTGGCGGATGGCATTTCTCTGGCATCATTGACAAGCCGGGAACAATTGACAACGATAGCCGAGACCGGTCAGGAAATTTTGAAAGATGTTGCTGCAGGCGATGCACCAACACTCGTAGCTGCGTTTAAAGTCCCGATCATCGGACAATCATCCAGTGAAAAATTACAGAACCATTCTGAGGAATTGGACCGCTCTATAGTGCCTCAATTAGAAGCACGATTAGAGATGAATCTTGCGCTGATGTATACCGTTCTTATTCATACGAAAGGTTACGCTGCTTTAATCTCTAAGCGAGGAGAACTGGTGGGAAGTGCGGGACGAAAATGTGATCGTGAAAATCTCCAGACCAGACTGCAATTGTGCCAACGATTGGGAACTATACGTTATTTTGATATTGCTGCTATTTCTTTAGGATCATATCCTGGACACGTAGGGCAGGAATTACAGGAACAGTTTCAAAATGCCTATTCCATGCTGGGCATAGCTCAAGAGATTGCACGTGGATATACCAGATACGATCAATTTTTAGCAACATTTAACCTGGGAAGATTAGAATTTATTGACGTCGCAAAGAGTCAAAACCAGGCACGGTCCTATCTTGAACAGGCTCACGGGTTACAAGCTAGTATAAATAATCGATCATTCCAGGCTTTAACAACCCATTATTTAAGTGCATTAGAAGACCAACAGCGTTATGGAAAAGTTATTGATGACCCTCTTGAATATCACGGAGTGTTACAAGAACTTGCCTCTCTTAAATCGCCTCTTTCTCGGATTATTGCAGTGTGAAGAAGATTTCTGCCAATCGTGATCATTACTTATTAAAAGTTCGAGAATAGTTATTAACCTTACGCTCTCAAGTATTTGTTTAGCACCTTCGAAATCCTCGATGTGAACTACCACGAGTTTCGCCTGCGGGCTCAACTCGTGGCGTCACGACGTGGGACGGCTTAAGCTGAAACGTGTAAGAACGAAAGTGTAACCAAAAAGCTTTACTCTAGCGGGTGCATTACAAATTGCAATTTAACTATGGGTTTCTCTGTGGCTCAACCACGCCAAGCGTTCTTGCGCACCCGCTAGTAAAATCAGTAATGGATCACGAAGCACACGGGGAGCAAATGCCACAGCCATGCTCCTATCAGTAACCCAGACTTTGAGGATGAATAAGAAGAATTTGTTCTTAGGATTGCAGGATATCCTAAAAAACACTTCAGGATACTAAAGTATTACTGAAGCAGGTATAGGGCCGTTCCAAGTTCTGATATGCGGAATTCTTACGAGGAGGGAAAGGCAGGATGATTTTGTCTACCACTTCCATATTGTTCAGCAATTCCCTTTATAATCCGGTCAACTTCTTGGAAAATATCAATAACTTCCTTTCCCAGTACTTTCATTTCTTGGATTCTCTGTGACTCTTTCATTAAATAAGCCGTTTCCTGGGCCTCTCTTAAGTCAGACCAATCACTTCCAATCTTTTGACTTATGAATGCCTGTTGGATACTCTGGTCATCAATAAACTCATGAGGTCTTATTTCTCTCTGTTGATATTTAGATTGATATGCATCCAATGGAACAATTCCTTCACAAAAATATGTTCTGGCACATTGCTCTTCACATACATTCATATATCTTCGGAAATGACTCGGTTTCTGGAGCTGAATATTGCGATAAAGAAGTATAGTTTCATCTACTGATAAATCCCAAGTAGAATCACCTACCCATAAGATATTTTCTTTATTCTGAATTTTAAATATGTTATCTGAACTGATAATCTCCACTTGAATTTTGTTTGCTGTATCCAATACTCTTCTTGCTCTATCTTGAATACTTTTAAAATAATCGGTATTTATGTGCTCCCACCCTGGATCCTGAAAGAGAGAATATAATGCTGAGGTTCCTTGAGTGCCAAATAAATAAGCTGAAAAATGATTCATAATTGTCTCATTATGAAATAAGTTTAGATGACGTATGTAGTAAGGAAGATTATCAACTTTATCAAAAGTCCAATCAGAATGATATTTCCAAGTTAATGCTGCTGAACTTAAAAAACCATAGTGAACCCCTGAGTTAGTGAGTTCCTTCAACTGTTCAGGCTTATCTTTTTTCAAGTGTTGTACAATCCCTTTGACTCTTCTGATCTGTTGCTGAATTCCACTATTTTCTATAATGACAAAGTCATGATGATTAAAAAGATTCCTTCCGCTCTCTAATTCAATTCTCCTAAATGCTTCTCCAAAAGTGTGAATAGTTTGTTCCAGAGACATAATTACTATTAGGTAGTATCTCATTTATATACCTTTCTCCCATTTTTATCATTTTTGGTCTCAATATTTTCTTTCACCTTCTTCTCACTCAAACCGTAATGCATCCACTGGTTCCATCTCCGCTGCCGATTTTGCGGGCAATAATCCTGACAACGTTCCCACGGCGAATGAGAAAATTAAAGCAAACAGGATCATGGAG
>JAHFRS010000024.1:9156-10603 GCA_023266155.1 archaeon | reverse complement strand
TGTATCGCACGGTGGACATGACTCAAAACAATGTTGATAAAGTCTTGCAAGGGGCAGCGACGATCAAATTCAAAGTTGAAAAAGGCTGGCTGACAGATAATAAAGTCAAGAAAGAAGATGTGTCCTTGTTCCATTATGTTGGTGGAAGCTGGACAGAATTAGCGACGGCTTCAGCTGAAGATGATGGGACGTATGCGCATTATAGTGCGCAGACGCCGGGGTTCAGCTACTTTGTGATTGGACAGAAGAAAGAAGTTGCTGCGGCGGCTGTGGGAACAACACCCGGGAAGGAAACTCCCGCCGCTGAGGAAACTGCGATGACTGAGAAAGTGCCGGAAGAAGCTGCAGCCATGCCACAACCAGTCCCAGAGAAAGGAAAAGTTCCCGTCTGGATTGTGCCTTTGGTGATTGCCGTCGTGCTGTTGGCAGTCTTGTATTATTACTGGAAGAAGAAATAAACAATTTCTTTTTTATTCATTTTTTTTAACTATTTTTTTTAGCTTTATACAATTTTTACTTTTATTATTATTATTATTATTACTTTTAAATGAATCTAAATCTTTATATACTCTTGTTCTTTAGTTCAAGAACAGAGTTCATAATTATCTGAATTAAAAAGGGGTTGATGATAATGAAACAAAAAAAGCCTTTTAATTTATTCGTCCTTAGTTTGGTAGCAGCTATTCTGGTGTTAGTGTTCTTAGTGGCGAGTGCGGGCTTAACGGAGTTTATCTCAGTTGATGTCATCAATACTTCTTCCAATGGCTTTTCAGTGAGGTCGGATAATGGGTTTTTTACCAATGGCACGGCCTATTCGTATCTTAACATGAGCGGCGGTCTTTACTTTAACATTTCTTTAATTAGGAACATTACCCATCAAAATTATGTAAATCTTTCGTATGCGTTTATTCTTACTGCTCCAGAAGGAGCTGCGGGGGTTGCGGGAATCTTCCCTTACGGGATTGGGGTGGTCGTAAGTAACATATCAGTCATCAACACTACGTTGAACCAATCAAATTTTAATCTTAGCCGCGTGAGCACTAACCTTGGTGATGGATATTATAACATCAGTATTATGGTTTGGAACAATGTTACGAATGGGAGTGTGAATGATTTGGGTGCGCAAGCAGTCATAAACCTCAGTAGAGGGTTTAACATTTTAATTGATAATGTCGCGCCGCCCATTAATGCTTTCTGGATGAACGTGAGTAATAATAGTAATTTCAGTAGTAGTTCGAGGCTCACAATCAATGTCACGGCAAACGACACCATCTTTACCCAGTCTGTACGCGTGGGGTTTACGAATACGAACAGCCCAGCCAATAACACTCAGTTTAATGTAACTGCAACCAGAAATGTCAGTTTTCCCTTTAATGGCAGCGCATTTAGTGCTGAAGTTGATTTGGCCCTTATGACTGACGGTACCTATATTTTAACTGTCTATGCT
>JAHFRS010000024.1:0-9146 GCA_023266155.1 archaeon | reverse complement strand
CGTTGAGGAATAACAACGTCACCGTAGCCAACTTATCGTTTACCCTTGACCGCAGCGGTCCCAATGTGACCAATATCTTTTTAGGAAACATTACCAACGGGGCTAACTTAAGCAGAGATCGTGCTTCCACGACGGCAAACTTTATTTTCAACCTTACGGCAGAAGTAAACGATAGTTTCTCGAGTCGGCCCACTATTGATCGGCTGGATTTTGTGCGTTTCAACATTACCAATAGCACCGGCCAGATTAATTTCACGGTGGCATCACCAAATGTTACTTTGTGGAACGCTTCCATTGCTGTGAACATCTCTGATACCCGGTACTTCCCGGATGGAACCTACTACATACTTGTCTACGCTAATGATAGCTTAAATAACTTCAACCGAACCCAAAACTTAACATTTACGATTGATAGAACTTTGCCAACAGTTAGCGTTTCCTGTACTCCATCCGATGCTACTGCTGGTCAAACGGTGACGTGTACTTGTACCAGGAGCGATAGTGGTACAGGCCTCGTTGTTGCCTCTTCGGGATTTAGCGGGAGTTCCACGACGGAATCAACCACGGCGACAGGTTCAGGATCGTTCACTTCCAGCACCTGTAGCGTGAGAGATTATGCGGGTAATACTAATAGTGCTACCGGCAGTTGGACAGTTACTGCTGCCTCTTCCGGCGGCGGTGGTGGCGGTGGCTCTGGTGGCGGATCGGCAAGTGGTGTCGCCGGCGTCTTTGAGAAGAAAACATGGGCATCTATTAATGCCGGTGAAACGGCGACAGTTCCTGTTGCCAATGGCGCTATTGGGGTGACGGAAGTCAGTTTTGCCGTCAGTAAGACGACGTATGGTGCTTGGGTGCAAATCAAAAAGGTTGACAGCTTGCCCAGTTCCGTGGAAGCATTTGACCGTAAAGTGTATCGCACGGTGGACATGACTCAAAACAATGTTGATAAAGTCTTGCAAGGGGCAGCGACGATCAAATTCAAAGTTGAAAAAGGCTGGCTGACAGATAATAAAGTCAAGAAAGAAGATGTCTCCTTGTTCCATTATGTTGGTGGAAGCTGGACAGAATTAGCGACGGCTTCAGCTGAAGATGATGGGACGTATGTGCATTATAGTGCGCAGACGCCGGGGTTCAGCTACTTTGTGATTGGACAGAAGAAAGAAGTTGCTGCGGCAGCTGTGGGATCAACATCAGGGAAGGAAACTCCTGCCGTTGAGGAAGCTGCTGCTATGGCTGAAGGAACAGCAAAAGAGGCGGTGGCAATGCCCCAACCTGTGCCGGTGAAAGGCAAAGTTCCCGTCTGGATTGTGCTTTTCGTGATTGCCGTCGTGCTGCTGGCAGTATTGTACTATTACTGGAAGAAGAAATAAGAAATTTCTTTTTTATTCATTTTTTTAACTTTTTATTGTTACTTTTTGAATGCGAGTTGATTCTCTCTCCATACTTTTTTCTGGGGCAAGGCCAGTTCGATAAGGTATTTCCCTTGCTGTGTCGAAGTCCAAAAACTCCAGGGTGGTAGATGGTAAATCTCAACAACCCTGCCCCCTGTATCCGCAAGAATTATTTCTAATGAATAAAATACAAAGTAACTATGAAGGCTGATTTTCCGTTCTTTCGGAAAGATCATAACTACATTCTGCTTTGATTTACACATTAAACCACGCATTTGCGACCAGAACGAAGTGCAGTACTTTTCTTGCTGCGAAACAATGGTTTTGGTGGTAAGATTGGTGATCATTGATGTAGATGCTGATAGATGAGCTCTACTTTGTCAAGGCGATGGATTTTGCGGTAAAATTCAGCGGCATGTTCTAATGGCAGCAACGGCAGATTCTGTCCTTTCCAGGAAACCATCATGATTTTATCGAACATGCGCAGATCAAATTTTTCATAGCAATTAATCTCAATGGCGATACCCCTCACGGAACCTCGCAAAGAACGAATTTTCTTCTGTTTATTGTCTATTTCTTCCAGTCCATACTGTTTCAATGCTTTCTTACAGATTCGCAGCCCATCTGCATTGGTGGCAATATTCACATCATTGGCCGTCGTGGCCACGCCCTGAATTAGAAGGTTAGCACTGCCATCAACTCGCCAGGGAAAGTTTTTCCCTTTGAGATGATACATCATTGTGGTCAATGTTCTTGCGACATCTGTTTCGTCCATCTATGCCTCTATTTTCCAGAGATCATCACCAACATAATGGGTGTTTTTGACTACTTTCCCTGAAATTAACATCAGAATTCCAGCACTATCATATAAAGTTATCCCCACAGCAATGGGCTTCTTGTTGTTTTGGTCGATGATGGTTATTGGCTCATCCTTCTGGATGGCCGGATCAAGTGCCACAATGCCTGGTCGCATCAGGTCAGCACCATTGACGATAAATCTAACTGCACCCATATCAATGGTGATGGTTTTGAGAATGGCGGGGTTGGCCTGGAGGTATTTTAACGTCGGAATCCAGTGATTCTGGTACCTGAAGAAAGAGGGCTGTTTGTTGATGAAGAGAATTTTGTGCTTTTCCTCGACAATTTCAAGAATATCATTTTTATTGAACTTAACCCCATACTGCTGTAATTCTTTTTCTGTATCTTTGCTGCGGAGACGGGTACGAGTCATGATTCTTGCCTCTTAAACCATATAGCAATGGCTTTAAGCACTGGGTGCAACTGTTTTCCCCAAAGGGTAAGGGAATAGTGAACTTTCAGCGGTTTCTCTTGGACAATTGTCCGTTGAACAACTTGATTTTGTCTCAATTTCTTTAACTTTAAAGCTAAGGTGCGCGAACTAATAGGTCTTAACCTTGACAGTAAGTCATTAAACCCCTGTTTTTCTTTCCCATACATGAATTCGCGGATGATAAATAACGTCCATTTATCTCCTATCAGTGTCACGGCTTTGTGGATAGGACAGGTATAGGAGGAATAATCCATTCTCAAACTTGTATCTTTCATAACTTTACTTCTTGTTAGTTGGTCTTTATAAGCTTTACTTTGTAAAGTGATTTGGTGAAAGAAAAACTAATAGGTTTTATTGAGAGGAAAGTTGTTCAAGTGCAAGGCTTAGATCAAATAGTTATCCCCGAAGTTCAGCAGTGTCGGCAGAATTACAGTAACGAAGAAGTGTTTTCACGATGCTTAGATGTGCTGCTGGAAGCTGCCAAAGGTGTTGGTGCGATAGAATTCTTAGAGAACAATTATTCATTAGATCTCATGGAAATGGCAAGAATACAGGAACTCAAAGAATCATACCTGGGTTTACGCACGGAGATTTATGGACTGTATCAGGCACATTATCATCGAGCAAGAACTTTTTCGTAATTACTTTTTCTCTTTCCAATCCACAAAATTATCTTTCTTGCGGTTAATGAAGAAGAGCATGGCAAAGAAGGTTATAACTAAAATGATGAATCCGATTTTACTTCTGGTGTCAAAATAGCGAATAGTGGCTCCAAAGGTAGCTGCAATACTTCCCAAGAATAAACCCATGGTGACACTATCTTGTAATTTAGGCAGGAACAATGCTAGTAATAAGATGACTAAATTAAAAATCGCGATAAAGACGTATTTCGTGCCTTCATATACTAACTTACCATGTTCAAACTTTTCCTGCTCTTTATTAAAATCTTCCTGGCAGGCTCGCTGATTAGCGTCAATCTCTTCCCGCTGTGGCTGGGTTAATTTGTCTGGTTCAGTTCCATACGGATATTTTTGATAACAATCTTGTGAAGGCCCGTGGTAATAAGAATTGGTTCCCGTATATTGTGGAAAGAAGACGTTGGCTCCTACAAAGACCATAGGAACATAAAGTAAGATAATGATAAGCACGTATAAGAGTTTAGTCCAATTCATATAATATAATAAACTGAAGAAGTATTTAAAAGTTGTGATATTTTGTACTTATTTAGCTCAGATGAATACTAAAGAATATATGGCTCCCTGTTTATCGTCAATAAAACCCCGAAAACAAACAATTCTTGTTGGTGGTACATTTGCGACCATCTGAAGGTTGGTAAAGCATTTTGTCGACGATAAAAGAAAAAGCATAGTCTATAGACCCTGCCTCAGCTAATAAGTACTCGCCGCCGTAAGATATATAAACCTCAAGATTTTTCTCTCTCTATCAAACCATAATCGGTGTTGGTGTGATAAATTACTATTGCTGAAATGGTATATTCCACAATAAAAAGAGGTGTATTCTCATGAAAACCAATCTGAAACGACAGTTCTCGTTATTTGTTATTGCTTTAATGTTGTTAAGCCCATTGGCTTTAGCACCCAGCCATCCGGTATTTATTGGTGAGAACGGGCAGACGGTCGATACGATTCTCAATAACCATTGGGTTGATTCCGGTACATTGCCAGGGTCTTTTTTGTGGAACGTTGATGTTTGGTGGGAAGGTGTTACTAATGTTCCACCAGAAGAACAACTGATGGAACGATTAGCGGAAGCACATGTTGAGCTCACTGCAGGAAATATTGAAGCAGCACAGCAAGCAATGGCCGCAGCTCAGCAGAATATGGTTGTCGTTGAGCAGGAAGTTCAGGCTGTGCAAGGAAGTTCTGATACTTTTAACCAATATGCTGGTCTTGACCGACAGAGTATAGCGGCGGGAGAGCAAGTGCATGCTTTAGCGTATGAATTAGGACAAGCCGAGACAGCCGGAACGGTGGCCGCTGATTCTCCGGCGATAACAGCAGTTAATAACCTTCAGGAAGCAGCAACGAATGTTCAGGCTGCAGCTACTGATTTACGACAGGAAGTAGTTGATAGTATTGCTCAAGATCAAGGGATCACTCAGGTGGAAGCAGAAAATACTGTTGAGACAAGTGAGCACGATACTGGTCTGGCTCAGATTCATGAGCTGGAAGTGAGGAATGCGTTGGATGGTACTCAGCAAGAATTAAATCAATTAAATCAGGAAATTGATACTGCGATTGCCGCTAGCCAAACGGTAGATACGGCTACGCAACAATTGGCGTTGGAAGCGACGGCACGATTAGAGCATGCGCAAGAGGCTGTTGCCGACGAACATTTTGGAGAAGCGTTGGGCCAACTTACCGCCAGCGAACATATTATCGAGAATGCACAGGCTCATCAAGAACGGCAGGAAATGTTGCCAGCAGACTTAGAGCCAACAGCGGTCCGAGAAGAACGTATTAATGATTTACATCAGCTTGTGGAGGAGACGACCGCTCATCCTGATTTAATAACCAATAATCCTGAACTTACGGATAATGTAGAAGCAGCACAGCAGGAATTGCAAGTGGAAGATCGGGTGACTGCTCTTTTAAGTGAAGGCCAGTCGCCGGGAGTGGTGTATGATGCAGCTGCGCAGGAGCTTACTGGATTTGTTTACAGTGAGACGGATTATACTCCTCCTGGAATTGAGCGAGATGGGGATAGAATTACAACAGAAGGGGGTTTCGTGCAAGGATTTTCGTATGCTGACCCGGTAACGGGTTCCCGATATGAATTTACGGATACGGGAGTTAAGGTCACTTCACCTCTTGGTGTTTCTTATGATCAACCTTTCCCGGCAGGATTTGCCGTTCCTCAAGCCTTTGAAAAAGGAACGGAGGAGCATACCTATTCCACACCAGATGGGAACAAATTTACGTATACACCGGTAGGATATTCTGTTACTAAGCCTGATGGAAGGACAGAAAATTTTGCTTATGATTTAGGGAATTACCAATTACCAGGCGGCCACGGTGAAATGAGGGTTGAACCTGCTGGTATAGCGTTCATCAATGAACGAGGACGGGAGCAGGCTCGTCTTGAATACGTCCCCGAATACAAATCGTATGTCTCGACAGTTGACGGAACGGTGTTTCAGCCACAAGAAGGGCAGTCAATACATGAAGGAGCGATGCATTACAATTATGATGCACATAATTATGTCTTTGACCCAGCACGGGCTGCACAGTTTTTAGGTGAGCAGTATAATCAATATGCTGGCTTTGCACCTGAAGGAACTGGAATTGGTGGACCAGAAAGCAGTGGGCCAGGTGGAAGAGAAGGGTCTAGTACTCAAGGACATCAATTTGCGGAAGCGGCTCACGGTGCATGGACGTATGATGCCATTACTAACAGCTGGGCTAATGCCCAAACGGGTGAATCACATCAGGCGCAAGCAACCATGATTGCTCCCGTAGGCCATGAAGATAAGGGAAGCTTTACCACGGAAACAGGTGAAGCTTGGACATATGATGGTGGTTCATGGAAATCTGACAAAGGTGAACTGTTCACTCCAGGGGAAAAGAATAAAGCTACTGGTGAATATCAGGATGTAGGCGGAAAAACGTATGACTACCATCAGGAAGGAAAGTATGTTGATCCAAGTACGGGAGCTGCCTGGTCATATGATGCTTCATCTCATTCCTGGAATTCAGAAAGTGGCGCAGCCGGGACAGCTACTGGCGCTGCTGCGGGAGGTTCTCAAGGAAGTGTAGCACCCAGCACGGGTACAGCGGTGGATGCAAAAGGAAATGTCTGGAGTTATGATTCTGGAACTGGCCAATGGGCTTCACCAACAGCGCCGGCTGAAGGTGGACATGGTCCGGAAGGGAGTGGTAGTTATACTGGTCCACCAGCTGGAACAGATGTAGGTGGCCACACGGAAGGTGGTAGTTACAGCGGTAGTTATTCCAGCGGAGGTTATAGCGGTGGCGGGAGCTACTCTGGCGGGAGTTATAGTGGTGGTACTGATAGCGGTGGTGGGCATAGTGGTGATATGGGCGGTGGTAGCTACAGTGGCGGAAGTTCTGGTGGTGGTGGATATAGCGGCGGTGACTCTGGCGGTGGGAGCGGCGGTTCAGGTGGTGGTGGTGATGGCGGTGGAGGAATGGGTGGAATGTCTGCTAATTCCCTTACCGGCAGCGTTGCTCAGCAGCAGGGAAGTTCACGAGAATTGTCGCCAGTAACTCGCTGGATTATGAGATATACTGGGATGGAACGAAAATAATTCATCTCATTTTTTAACTTTTTTTTCCTTCTTAAATTTTTTTCTTAAAAGTTATAAATTCATAACCGGAACTTATTTATACCTCTCTGATTTTCAGACCGGAAGATAAAGACCAAAGAGGATTGATAGATGATGGTTGCTAAAATAAGAATTTCTGTTTTGTTGTTAGTTTTGTTGCTAATAATTCCTTTAGCTCTGGCTCCCACTGCTGTGGAATTTGTCAATCCCGGTACGACACCGGATTCATCTTGGTATCCACTGGAATTGGTGTGGGAACATTTTTTTGAAGTGGGAACAGATCATACCCCTGAACGCTTTGCGGAGATGCAAGCGATGTTGACCACAGGAAACGCTGAAGCTGCAGCACGAGCAGGAGAAGAGGCACAAAAAGCCATTCAATCAACACAACAAGAATTGGCTGATGCTGATCTTAATACGGTTATTGAGCATCAGGCTAGAGCATTTCAGTATGATGAATATCTGCAGCAGCTCGATAAGTTCAATGCTGATAAGCCGGAACTTGGTGCTGGCGATGTGATTACAAATGTGGATCATACCCTTACGGAAACGAATGCCCTGATTAGCGTTCGTGAAACTGAAATTGAAAACGCTCTGGCCTCTAAACCTGATTCTTCCGGCCAACCTCTTTCTCAGTTTGAAGCGGAACTGGACGTGGAGCGAACAAAAGATGATACATTAAAAGAACAATTCCAAGAGCGAGTCAATAGTGAAAGTTTCCAAAAACTGCGACAGGAATTGGTTGACGTGAAACAGGAATTTGCTGCTGCCACAAAGGAAGGCAAAACTCTTCCCCAGGCCCCCGCGTTAGGAATGCTCATAGAGCAAGCGACAGAAAAAGTGTTGCGAGCCGAAACTGCTTTCCAAGATGGACAGATCGGTAAAGCGTTTGGCCAATCGGTTGCTGCAGAACATCTTCTTGACAATGCCAATAGTTTCTTTGATGAAACTGCGAGTACAGAGCAAGAAAAGGTGCAGGGGTTTATGAAAAAAGTTAATCAACAGGATCAACAGCAGCAGCACCGCTTAATTGAAGATTTCTCTCAGGCAAAAGAAAAAGGAATTCCCGCTAACCACCTGCAAAATTATGAAAAAGAACGTGAACAGGCACAGAAAATCTTGCAGTTAGGGCAACAGCGCCAAGAGTTTTATCAACAGAAATATGGAGAGTTGGTTGCAGAGGGAGTGAAACCGGCAGAAGCAACCAGGCAACTTACGAATCAATTTACTAACGAGTATGAGCAGATTTATGGTGAGAAATTATACCTTCCGCCCATTGGGGTTGTTCCGGAATTAGCGGATGAAAGTAGTTTAGTAGACATGAAACAAGTTGCAGACAATTTGCGAAAAGCAAAAGCAGTCGTCGTGAAAGATTATACTTATACTGATCCTCTCGCGGGTTATGAATATACATTTTCTGATGATGGTTATACTTATACAACACCTTTAGGCATTGAACATCAAGTCAATGATCCGGCTATTAAAGAAGCATTGAAAGAAGCTTTCAGCACACCAGCATTTGAAAATGGGGCAGAAGTAGTCAGTACCATCGTGGGGACACCACAGGGGAAAGCGGAATATCGTTATATGGCAACGGGGTATGAAGTGCGTAAGCCTGATGGTACTAGCGAAACGTATTCTTATGACGTGGGCAAACACGCTCTGCCCGGTGGTGGGTTTATTGAGATAAACCCGTATGGGTTTGAAGTTGTTAAATCCGGCGGGGAACGAAATACATTTGAGTATCATCCGGAATATAAAAATTACGTTTCACCTGATGGCTATGTATATATGCCACCGGAAGGAACAGCCGTGCATAATGAAATGCAATATAATTATGACACTGGTGTTTTTACTTTTGATCACCGCGGCCAAAAATGGAATTATGATCCCGCTAGCAGGCTCTGGGCGGAAGAAAGGGCAGAAGTCGGAAGAACTGTTACTTCAGATGGCAAGACGTATATTGTTACTGTTGATAAAGGCTGGACAGATGAACAGGGAAATGCCGTTCCGCCTCCATCAGGACAGCCCGGTTCAGCAGTCGGCGCAACAGGTGCTTCCGCTCGATTCTATCAGCCGGTAACCCAGTCATTTGCACCGGTTGGAACAACGGCAGTCGTGGAGGGGAAAACATATAAAGTCACCGCAGAGAAAGGCT
>JAHFRS010000115.1 GCA_023266155.1 archaeon | reverse complement strand
CACCATAGGCATGGCGTAACTCACTTCCCACATCGATCAGCTTTTGTCGGGTAATCTCCTCCCCGCGTTTTTTCAATTCTTCCCGCAGTAAGTCAGAAAAAGAGACATGAAAAAAGTTCATGTTCTGCAGAATTTCCGCGACAGAATCTTTTCCCGCAGCATAGTTTCCCGTGACGCCGATGATCATGAACTATTTTAAAATTGAATGCTTTAAGAAGATTGTTATGGGCGGATATAGATGATAGGATTAGCGTGTAGTGGTATATAAATCTTTAAATGCTGTGGTTTTTATCCTCTGTTCGTGAGTGAATATCATGGGAGAATATTCTGATCTGGAACAGGGGGCCTTAGAAGTGTTTGTGACGAGTGCCACCGCCCCCATTTATGCCTGCCGTGCGGATTTACCTCCTGAAGTTTTTGGTGCGTTTGGCTCTTTTTTTAGCAGAAATCCTCGCGATTTAAGAGATCATTTGTTAGATGCTATTCTGGGGCGAATAAAAGGGCATGAAATGGAAGATGCTGGTGCGGCTCAAGAAAATCTTAGAAAGCTAGCTTTCAGAGAATTTAACAGTCCTGCTGATGCCTTGAAAAGCGGCGTTTCTAAATCTCAAGCTTTCTTTCGAGAATGGTTTGGGAATTATAGCCACAAAAGCATTGCTAATATTGTCTGGATTCCTTTTGTCGGCACTAATGTAAGCCAATTATTTGCCCGACAATTAGCTTATGACCAGTTAGCTTTTTTTATTGAGCAGTCAACCCGGTTTGTCAAGTTTGACGTGGCTAATTTATATCTTGATCCAGAAGTGATGAGGAGCTCCCATGCAGAGTTATATCGATCCACTTTAGCACACGCGGCGCAGATATATGGGCAATTTACCGAGTCAGCGGCAGATTATTACGGGAAAGAGTTAACCTTCGAAAAATGGCTAAGATCTAAAACTGCTGCTGAAGATAAAATTATTCAAGCTGAAGATTCAGTACAAAGAATTGCGTATCGAAGAGAATTAAAAGCGAAAGCATTTGATGTGGCTCGATTATTACTGCCACAAGCTGTGAAAACAAATATTGCCTGGATTCTCGATGCAAGGTCAACTGAATTTGATATCGCTGCCTGGAAAGGCCATCCTTTAGATGAGATTAAAACCAGCGCTGATCTCATTGAACGAGCAGGTGGTGAAATTGCACCGTCGTTATTGAAATACACTAAGGAAAATCCATATTACGCAGAGCAATATCAAGGCTTTAGCGGTGCTTTAAACATCGATTTGCCGCCAGAACAAATGTCAAAAGGCGTTGATGTTATTTCTTATGATCCAAACGCTTTTGATAAAAGTGTAGCTTTGTTATTAATGAGAAACAATCGGTCAGGGGACTTTAATAGATTTTATACTCATGTCAAGAACGAACTTAACTTTGATGAAAAAATACATGTGCTTCAGGTCGTAACGGGGAATCGAAGTCATCGCGATGAATGGGTTGATATTGAAGAAGCCTTTGATTGTGTGAGTGTCACATTACAGATTAGAACTGATATTGGTGCTGTTCGGGACTTAAGGCGACATCAAAAATGGGATAGAAATGAGGGCCTTTATACTTTAGAGAATGGATTTTACCTTCCGGAAGTAATTGAAGCAATCGGTGATGCAGCAGTTACAGCCTATACAGAATGTATGGAAAAAACGTTTGATGCCGAACAAAAAATAAGAAAAGATTTCCCTCATCAAGCTCAGTATTTGATTCCCATGGCGGCGATGCATTCTCTTACTATGCGAGGAGGGTTAGACCAACTTCAATATTTTGTGGCAACCAGAACAGTGCCACAAGGACATTTTTCATATCGGAAAGATGCGTATAATATGGCTGAGGCCGTATGTAAAGTTCATCCTTGGTTGTTAGGCTTGCAGGAATATCCCGAAGGCCAAACCATTGAGGAAGTAGCGAAAAATGCTCCATTGAAAAGCGTACTGAGAATGTATATCGGTGAAACGGGGTTACATAGCTAGAAATGATTGGATTGAAGCTAGAAATAATTTGATTGAAAAATCTGAGAAAAAATGAAAGGAAAATTTGTGGTGGTCGATGGAATTGATGGTGTTGGCAAAGCCAAAGGTTTTCTGGACGTTTTTATCGAAGAAGCAAGAAAAGAAGGAAAAAGAATCTTTGACGTCCATGAATTTTGGAAAACCCATGATTATCATCCCCCTCTGCAGGATATTCTTGCTCAGGCTGATGTGCTGTATACTTCTGAACCTACCTTTGCAGGTATTGGACGCTACATCCGTGAAGAAATGATTTTCAAGAATCAACGAAACTATTCGCCGGAAGCAGTCGCACAGGCGTACGCCTTAGATAGGCATATTTTATATGAGCAGTTATTGCTGCCTTGCCTGCAAGTCGGCAAAGATATTTACCAAAGCAGATCACTTTCCACCAGTATCGTCTATCAGCGGCAAAGCGCTTTGGATCAAGGAAGAGAATTTAGCATTAAAGATATTTTGGCAATTCCTGGAAATGCTTTTTGTTATAGGCATCCGATGGATCATCTGGTCATCCCTACGATTACAAATGTTGAACAGGCTCTGGAACGTTTGGCACAGCGTGAGAAAGATGATCAGAGCAAATTTGAAAATTTTGAATTTCAGCTGCGGATCAAGCCGCATTATGAGAGTCAGGAGTTTAGAGATGTCTTTGAATCTGTAGGCACTACAGTTACCTATCTGGATGCCGGGCAGACGTTAGACTATTCCCAGCAGCAGGCGAGGGAATTTTATGGAAAATATTTGAGAAGAATAGAGAATATTTGAGAAGATAAGAAAAAAATAAAAATTACTCAGCTTTCTTCTCTACTTGTTCCTCTTTCGTCTCAAAAAAAGCATCTAATTTCTTTGACCCCATCATCGCTTTGTAAGAAATGGCCATATAAAATCTATCACCCCTTTTTCAAACATCTATCGCGGTTAAAAAGAATTTCAGGGAATATATAAAGACTATGAACGTGCAAACTATATTCTGTAAAGCGATACCACTTTATAAATGGAAAGTAGATTTACTACTTGAGAATTTTTGGAATGAGGAAGGCCTCGCCTATTTTTGCACCAGACTAATGGCCTGCTGCGACTGCACTAATCCCGTTTCAGCATCAATCTTGACGTTTAAGAATTTCAGTGTTTTACTGATGAATGTGAAATTCCACAGATTCTTCTGCTCAATGGTCTGCAGCACGAGAAAACCATCACCGGTCTGTTCTGTGGGAAATGATTGAGCCAAGCCAGTTCGACACGCCTCTTGCGCGTTCTCTTCACTTACGATAACTTTTTCTATCTTCAGTTCCTCAATCGCTCCCGCTTCTTTCTGGAACACGTCATCTTCCGGCTTGATTTCAAAAGTCTCATTCGGCAGCAGGGCAAAGACCGTGATTTTGCTGTTCTGGTGGTTATAAAAGCCAATTTCCCAGTTCGTCTTGGGCTGGAAAGAGGCATCAATCTGACAGAAAAAATGGGTCAGGTAACTTTGCGGATGCTGTTTTTTCCATTGCCGGTAAAGCTCGTCGCCGGTTATTTTTTTGAATAATTCCGTCGGTTTCATCTCTGTTTTTTCTCCAGAATCAACTTGAGCTCAGGCATATTCTCGCCAAGTATAATTACATTTTGTGCATTTAAAAAATCTCGTTTCCGGCTCGTCAGCGCCTCTCGTTTGCTGAGTCCAGTAATACGCTACCTTATTGTTGCATTTCTCACAGGTGATTTTGATCTTCGGGTTCGTTTCAACATTTTCCACCACTTCAATTTTCTTGGCACCTTTTACAACTTCCCGCAATTCCACGGACGTTTCTCCAGCATCAGGAGTCTTGCTAAAGCCGCAATTACAGAAGAGTACTTTCTTGCCGGCTTTTTCCTTCGGCCGGAGAATGGAACCACATTTTGGGCAAAACATAATTTTTCACCTATACTTACCTAAATTATAATTTAGGAAGAAAACGGCTCTCTCTTTATATAATTTGTCGTTAGGCAGCAGCTATACTGCTCATATCAATAATTAAGCACGTTTGCACCATTGCTTCGTTAACTATACTTTCTCTCATCACCAGGATCCATCCAACCATCACGGATATTTTCATCACACAACTCTTGTACTATTTCTTTCCCAAAATAATCTGACCAATATTCATAATCTTTATCTAATAATTCCCACATGTTGTTGTCGTCACCTTCATAGATATCTTCATAATGATAATTCACATCTATAATCTTCCGTACCCAGCAAACAACGTCTTGTTCCGTCGCACCTCGAAACTGTTGTCGGTACGCCCACCACATTTTTTCACTGATGGCTTCTTC
>JAHFRS010000023.1:8613-10641 GCA_023266155.1 archaeon | reverse complement strand
GATATAATTTTGAATTTCTTCAGGAGTATTATATGATAATCTGCTATGTTCAATCACCTGATGTCCCTGTTGAAACAGGTCAGCACGTAAACGATGCTTGGTGACACGAAAAGAAAGACTCTGAACTAAAATGACTAACGATTTTGGCGGCAATGCTTTGAATACCGTTAGAATTTCCTCTTCGGTATGTTCGTCAAATTTTATACTTTGATGGTTAAAATCTGTAATAACAGCCTGATAAGCCTCGGCGAGCAAGGTGGCCAAAGCGCATTGAGTATCATACACCAGAAGAATAAATGTATCTGCACGAACCTGATAATTTTTGTGGATGATATCCGATACATTCTTGATCAGAGCAGACATTTCATTGTTAATCTGACGATAATTTAAAAAAGTATCCTTTCTATCAAATAGAAATAAAACAAATACAAATAAAAAAAATAAAAATTTTAAAAAACTCTAACTTACATCCCGCAATCCGCCTTCTTGTACTTCAAAGCAAACTTCCGCATCGGGTAAATTCGGGGCATCAATCAACTTTGCTACCCTTGTGCCTTTCTTGCCTTTTCGCAAATAAATTCGAAAAGTAGATGCGTGTCCAACAACGTGTCCGCCAATAGCATGGGTCGGGTCACCAAAGAATTGGTCAGGCTTCGCCATCACTTGGTTTGTGACATAGACACACAAATTATGGGTTTGCGCGACTTTTGACAAAGCGTGCATGTGTCGATTTAATTTCTGTTGTCTCTCTGCCAATGTTCCCCGGCCAATAAATTCGGCTCGGAAATGAGACGTTAACGAATCAATAACCAGGAGGCGAATCTTTTTTCCTTCTGCAATCAGGCTGTCCACTTTTTCCGCCAAGAGCATTTGGTGGTCAGAATTATAAGCTCGTGCCACCATCAGGCGACTGAGAGCGTCTTCGGCATCGAGGCCGGCTCCCTGTGCTAATTGCTGGATTCGTTCCGGGCGGAAGGTATTTTCAGTATCAATATATACTGCATAAGCTTCCGAATCTTCTTTGAGGGCCGCTACACACAGGAGATGTCCAATCTGAGTTTTCCCACAGCCAAATTCGCCGAAACATTCGGTAATTGCTGCCGTTTCAAAGCCTCCCCCCATCATGGTGTCAAAGTTCTGGCTGCCGGTACTTATTTTGCTGATTGTCCCTCGACGCTGCAAGACTTCAGTTCCGGTTTCAAAACCCATTCGCATGCTGTCTCGGGCTGCATTAATCATTTTTCGAGCAACACTTTCCGTAACGCCTGCTGCTTCCACCAATTCGCCAATGGTCGCCACTGCCATGGATAATAAATCTTTATATCCAGCCTGTTCGAGTTTTTCCGCCGTGGCTGCTCCCACACCCGGTAAATCCTGAATACTCATTTTTTCTACTTTCACGATTAATTTTGCTTCTACCATTTTTAATATCCTCCTTTAAATAGATCCTGTTCATTAAACACTAAATGTTCATAAGCTTTCTGCAGTACACAGGCGGCTTTAGGCAGGTCATTGATGCGTAAAGAATTGGTTGACTGCCATTTTCCCGCTTTGTCGGTATAGCTGCGTTCAATGGAGATGGTCCGATATTCCGTTTCTTCTCCCGTGGCTTTCTGACCTTTATTCTTCCAGACTGTCGCTGAAATTGCGCCAGCGCGGAACTTCTTTTCAGGTAGATTTCCTCCGGGCGCCCCACTTATAGTACTTGTTTTTTGTGCCGATGGCACTTGTTCTGTTTTCATTTCTCGTTCCTCTTTTTCCTTTCGGTTTTTATTTAATACCAGCCACAATTATATAGCCAGCGAGGTTGGCAACCATCATTTTTGATGATGACCAGATTTGTAAGAAGAGGCGGTCCTTTATATAGTCTATCCGGGGTTGTCCAGTGCGGGAGTGGCTTGAGAAAAAGAGGTCGTTGCGGCTCTATTGCTCATTATTTTGTTGAATTGAGCCACTCCCGGAATGGTGTCCAGTGGGTAGGCGATTTCAGGATTTCTGTGTTTATTTCATCTTTGTTTGGGTGGGAAA
>JAHFRS010000023.1:0-8513 GCA_023266155.1 archaeon | reverse complement strand
TCAAAACAGACAAAGTATTGCTTGTTTGAGCCTGGCTTTTTAATCACTGTGCCTTTGATTTTCTCCAAAAACAATTCTGCTATCTTGTTCCCACAGATGCTACATTTGGTCATTTTAAGGATAGAAAGAAGGTTGTATTTTAAAATTATCGTTTATTCTTCATCGGTTTATTCCGTATCTGTACTATTTCAAGTCCTGTTTGCCCCATTAGAGGATTTACTTTTTACTATTAAATTCCACCACCGACAGCAGACGAACAACTTTTCTCCCGGAAGTACGTAGTTAAAGTCGTACCTCCTTACTTCTTAAAAAGGAAAGTCGAAAAGCTTGTCCTACACGCCATTCCGTAGGAGCCAACCCTCGGCGTGTCTGCGTCGGTGGTGAAATTACCGTCGTGAAAACAGCCACCATGGCGCTACGAAGACAAAAAGTGGTAGGTTCTTTCCTTCATGCTTTGAGAACCGTACCCATTTTTGGCGAAGAGGGCAAGCTTTTTGGCTATTCAAAAAATGGTTTCGCCAAAAAGTTGACCGGTAAAGCGCCCTTGGTGGTGGCTGTTTTTTTTTTTGTTAACGATGTATTGGCTTAAAAATCGCTTGAAACAGTACAGGTTTATTCCGTATCTCTCTCCACCGTAAATTGGATGTGTTCTGTTTCCAGCCAAAGATTCCCTAATCTGATGGTTGGGCCCAAATAATGCTTCACGGCTTTGGTAACCAATGACTCCAGTGCGTTTTCAGTATTGATCACACCCTGATTCGTTTTTACCATGAGAACACCAAAATTATGTAGCGGAATGGCCACTTTATGTTTATATAATTGTGGATTGAGATAATATCTGTCTTGAAGTGGACCAAAGAAAAAGACCCTTTTCGAGTCTGGCCCTTTAACATAAGTAGTGATACTGTACATTTTCTTAGGACCCATTTTTGTGGATAAAACTCATCACACCTGTTCGCACACTATCTGGATGATAACCTCCTTCCAGTACGGCAAAATAGGGTAGATTTCGAGCATTCAATAGATCCCAGAGGGCATCGTAACTTCTGTGAGTAAGATTCATTCCTCCATCCAGTTCTTGAGAACAGTTTTCCTGATCGTAATGACAAGTGTCAAATCCAGCGCTCACCGCAACAATTGAAGGTTTAAACTGATTCAGTGCTTTTTCTAACCCTTCACGTAAAGTTGAGATATATATTTTATCCATCGTACCCGCCGGCAGAAAGATGTTCCTGGAATTTTCAGTATCGGCAGGCACTACAAATGGCCAGGTGTCAGATTGGTTGATGGAAAAATAAAATGTTTCTTTCTTGTCTTTCACATATGATAATGTTCCATCTCCAAGATGCAAATCTATGTCAATAATCATCACTTTTTCTCGTTGTCGACGCAGGTTTTCTGCAGCAATGGCAACATTGTTAAAAATGCAAAAACCGCTCTCTTTATCGGCAAACGCATGATGGCCTGGAGGACGTACTAACGCAAAACTAGTTTCACCTTCTAAAGCATAGCGGGCTGCTCGCACAGATACACCCACCGCATGGCACGCTGCGTCATACGTCGATGAAGAGAAACTGACATCTTGTGGATGGTCGCTGATGTTCGTTGGCTCGCGTAATTGCGCGCAATGTTCTTTAATCCTTCGAATATATGCCAGAGTATGAAACGAAGTAAGATAATCTACAAAATTTCCGTCTACATTTCTTTCTACAACTGTTACTTGTTGACTGGGGATACGCTTTTTCAAGGCATCTGTGATCTCAGGAACCGCAGCCATTAGCGCATCCAGCCGGCTGGCTTTCTCTGGGCAGGCAGGTTCAACCTCATGTTTTAAAATTGCGGGAGATGTAACAAGTTTCATATTAGTACTAATTAGTAGTTTATTTATAAATATTTCTTGGTTTTTCTCTGTTTTTTCTACAAAATATTATCAAAAAGTCAACATTAATTATCCAAAAGTTATGGTGCAAAAAATGCCAGAACTTACTGAGCCTTGTCTTTATGCCAGCAAAGAGGCCGAAAAATCATTGAGGATGTACCACAGCACTATCGGCAGGAAGGAAAAAGCAGTGTGTATGGGATAAAAATGGGATAAAATAATCAAGGGAGCATGAGTGACATCTGAACGTCCTCAAAAAACGTAGGTTTTATATTAAACTAATAAAAATAAGATAATCTCATGAGAAAACGTATTGCTGTTATCGATCGTGAAAAATGCCATCCTCAAGAATGTGGCAATTACCTTTGTGCTAAATTGTGCCCCGTCAATCGTTCTGGTGTGGATTGCATCTATCCTGCAGATGATGTAGGAAAAAAGGCGCGGATTGATGAGCTGCTCTGCACCGGTTGCCAAATCTGTCCCGGCCGTTGCCCCTTTGGTGCCATTAAAATCATCAACCTTCCCATGCAGCTGGATAAGCCGCCCATCTATCGCTACGGGGAAAATATGTTTGAATTGTACTCCCTTCCAGCGCCTCAGTTTGGACAGGTTACCGGAATCCTTGGAAAGAATGGCATCGGTAAATCCACCGCCTTAAAAATTCTGGCCAATGTAATCAAGCCAAATTTAGGAAAATGGCAGAATCCGCCGGAATTTAAAGAAGTCCTTACTTTTTTCCGCGGCACGGAAATTCAGAAATTCCTTGATAAATTACAGAGGAATGAAGTATCTTTATCCTATAAGCCGCAGCAGGTTGATTTGATTCCTAAACAATTTTCAGGCACGGTGCGGGAATTGTTGCAGAAAGTAGCTGTTTTGGGAACATCGTCCGAAGCAGCGGGGAAAGTAACAGAGATTGCTGATACGTTATCTCTTACTGCTTTTCTGGACAATCCTCTTCAGGCCATCTCCGGTGGAGAATTACAGAAAGTTGCCATTGCCGCTGCGGCCTTGAAAAATGCTACCCTCTATCTCTTCGATGAGCCTACTTCCTATCTGGACATCAAGCAGCGGCTGCAAGTCTCTCATTTCATCAATTCGTTGGTGAGTGATTCGACTGCCGTCCTACTGATTGAGCACGATTTGATCATTCTGGATTACCTGACCGATTCTTTAAACATCATGTATGGGCATGAGGGAGTGTATGGTGTCGTCTCAGGAATAAAATCGTCACGAGAAGGCATTAATGTTTTCCTTGATGGCTATCTGCGGGAAGAGAATGTCCGTTTCCGTGACTACGCCATCAAATTTGAGGCCGTTCAGGATCGGGTGCGGGGAAAGCCACAGCTGTTGCTCTCCTGGAAGAATTTACACACAACATTAGGACATTTTACTCTCGCTACGGAAGAAGGCCAGTTACATAAAAACGAAATCATTGGCATCCTTGGCGAGAATGGTATCGGCAAAACGACGTTTATCAAGATGTTAGCGGGCTTAATTCTGCCGGACCAGGGAACGGTGGATCGAGAAATTAAAGTGGCGTACAAGCCGCAGTATCTGGAAACGTCATCGGAACAGCTGGTGGCTGAATTTTTAACTGACGCGATTCAGCGCTATAGTCATCAGTTAATCACGCCTTTAGGAATTGAAGCATTGCTGGCAAGGAAAGTATCTCAATTATCCGGCGGGGAATTACAGCGAGTGGCTATCGCCAAATGTCTTTCACAGCAAGCCGAATTGTTTTTACTGGATGAGCCCTCAGCCTACTTAGATGTGGAACAGCGCCTGATTGTTTCTAAAGTAATTAAAAATGTTGCTCAGGAACGGGATGTTACAGTTTTAGTTGTGGATCACGATTTGATGTTTATTGACCATGTTTCTGACCGGCTGATCGTCTTTACCGGCCAACCGGCCCAATCAGGATTGTTGCAGGGCCCTTTTACCATGGAGCAAGGGATGAATTTGTTTTTAAAAGAGTTGAATATCACCTTACGGCGGGATCAATCTTCACATCGCCCGAGAATTAATAAATTGGGCAGTGTGAAAGACCGCGAGCAGCGGGAAGAAGGGAAGTGGTATTATAGTTAGAAATTAAGCATAGACAATTTTCTTTAATTTGTATTCCACACCAAATGAATCAAAAATGTGTTTAATGTTCTTTTCTTTATCTTTTTGCACCATCAACGTTCCCGTACCCAGTTCTATGATCTCTTTATTATCAATAATACCGGCATATTCTTTCACATTTTTCTCTTTCCCTTTCCAATACCAGCTCTTCCTTCCATGCAGCAATTTAGAAAACATCGTTTTTCTCTTCGCTTTCTTTAAGGAAAAGTCATAAATGATATACTGCTTTAGCCCCACAAGATGATGATTGAATGTAAACACGCCTGTAGAATAAATTATTTTTCCTTCTTCAATCATCTTTTGAACCAAGGTGCGATCTTCATAGGTTATTTCCGTTCCCTGATATTCTGGATGTATCTTTACTCCCTCTTGGTATCCTATAGGGAGAATAATTTTATCTAATTTTTCTTTTACCGTTTCATTCACTACGTTTTTTTTAAGAACTATGAATAAGTCTAAATCAGAATGTCGTAATGAGAAGTCACCCCTGGATACTGAGCCATAGACAAAAACAACTAAAATATCTTTTATGTTCGGAAATACGGCAGCCACTAATCTATCAATAGTTTTAGAGTATTTGTTTTCCATATTTTTCGTGGAGCAATATTGCTAACTTTCTTATATTCTCATATTTCTCTCCATTCTCGCCTCGATAAGTTACCTTATTTCTTTGGTTTCTTTCTATCAGTGAATAGAGGGAGATTATTTCTTCCGTAAATAAATGCCTGTTTTCCAGAATTTTACTCATGCGATTCTCATGGTTGAAGGAATGTTCTTTATTCTTAGCAAAAGTGGATTCAATCCAGTTGACGGCTGCATAAAAATAGTTTTGGGCTGCCACTACTCGCAAAGCGACCCTCTTATCAGGATCGGGCTCCTTTTCGTAATCTTGATGTGCCTTTTCTGCTATTTCAAAGTACAGTTTAGCCGCCCAACGATGAACTTTTTCTTCCATTCAACGGGATGAACAGTTATTACTATTTAAGCTTTTCTGTTCAATGCAATACCAGTAGGGGTGTGGGGAGGCAATAATTTTGAGATACTACCGTCCAACCAAGAAACAGAAAAGAATATAAACATTCCTTTCTTTCTCCCCTACAAAAAGAGGCGTGTTATGTACAGAAAGATAACTAAAGAATGTTTTATCAGTTTACTCTTTCTCTTCCTCGTTCTTCCCTTTGCCATCGCCGATGAAGAGGTCCATAATATCACTCTTTCAGTTCGCAACAGCACTTATAGCCTGGTTGCCGGCGCGAATATAACTTTACTTCAATTCAATCCACAAACACAGGCAGAAACGTTGGTAGCAGCGAATGTTACCGATGCCAACGGGACGGCGCTGCTGTTGAATGTTAATGATACTACCACTAACTTATATTATATTGATGTGAGAATTTACCATAATGGAACTTCTAACGGCAATGTCACGGAGATGAGCATCCGCGGCACACCCATCCCGGGGATTAAATTCAATGTTTCGCTGCCACTGGATGCTAATACTTCTACCGTCTATACCGTTCCGGCCATTCGGGTAAATGTATCGGCCGTGAATAATACCGGAGAATTGGTTAATTTTTCCTATGTGGTCCTGCCGTCATCCTTATCGTCAAAAATTCCCATCGCCACCCGGTTTGCCGCCGGCCCTTCGGTTGAATTTTACCTTCCCCAGCAGCTCAATTACAGCTTTTTCTTTTTCTTCCAGCCCAATACGACTGCTGCTCCAACTACTCCTCCCAGCCAATTTCTCTTTACCAATTTTACCACCTATGCTCAGGCTAGTACTGTTTATATACAGGACAACCTGACCAGAACCAACATCACCATGACCGGCTACATCACCGTCACGCAAAATACGACCGTAGCCAATTGGTCTTTAACGAGAAATCTGGCCCAGGTTTTTGCCATCACCAGCGCAACGGGGGGAACGGCTAAAGGTCTCATTCCGCCGATAGGAAATATCAGCCAGCAATTTTCCATTAATGCCACTTGGTTTTATAATATTAGCCTGCCGGCATCGAAAGCGGGCATTCCTCTGCTGATAAGTTTGCATACCGCCAACAGTAATGGCACGAATCCGTCCACGGAATATTATGCCGGCTATCAGAACATTACCGCTGTGACCGGAAATAATTTAGAGTTAAATTTTACCCTTACCCGCCTGACCGGTACCAATGCCGTGGAAAATGTCACCGGGGTGAACCAATCGTATTTTACGGTCAATCTGATTGATGGCGATAGTGCTGATGCTGCTGTTACCTCAGCCTTTTGTGAAATAACGGTGGAAGCAGCGGCTGCCGGCGATCGCACTAATTTGGAAATGAGCCGGATGATTACTGCCCCTGACGGTGCCGGCCGGATTTTCTTCCCCGCCCAGCTCGGCAATTCTTCCAATGCTACAGTTAAATGTTTCGCCAGCCGGTTTGCCCCACTGAAAGTGGAAGCCAATACCTCATTGAACAGCACCACCATGAACTTTACTGCGTTTACCATGCAGTCCATTTCAGCCGGAGGAACCATCAGTGATTTTAGCACGACTATCAAGCAGAGCACGATCATTCGCGTCTTGCGCTCGACGAGTGCCTGTAATGTCTTTCATCCGGACTTAAGCGCCTGTACTTTATTTACCACGAATGCCGTGTTTGATCCCATTCAGGTTATGATCCCTTTCGCTACTATTCATACTACTTTACCTGACGGGAGCATTATCATGTTGGTCAACCAGCAGATGACGGGAAGCGGTTTCGTCGCGCCCCGTTCCAGGTTGTCGGCGGGAGAATCCGCTTCAGGGGGGAGAGACGTCTTCGGATTTCGTTTTGGCGCCGCCGTGCCTAAAGATATCGCTTCCCAGATCTTTATCGGCATGAGATATAACGAGACTATTGACGATTCTGGTGACGTAAACTTTAGCATGGGCATCCTTCGTGATGATACCGGAAGGGTGGTCTGGAACCGCAGCGTTGATGATGCCGCAGCTCGTCCGGCTTATTTTTCCGATTACAATGAAACGCTGTTAAGAGCTACCGGCATTCTCGCCAGTAAAACCAACAAAAGCGAAATGGTGTATGTGAACACGACTAACAATACCATTTGGTTCAGCATTCCCCACTTTTCGGAATCGGAACCAGAAGTGAGTGAGCCGGCGCCAGCTAGTTCTTCGCCCACCCCGGGCGGCTTTAGCAGCGGGGGCGGTGGGGGAGGAATCAGCAAAGTAGAAGGGGTATCTTTTAAGCAAGCGGTCAATGGCCTTACCAAAGGGCAGGGTGCGCTTATTTCCGTTGGTAATGGTGTACTGGCGGTGGAAACTATTACATTTACCGTTGCGGAGTCCGTCGGTAAATTTGAAGTTACGGTCTCGAAGGAAGATCATACCACCCTCCCTGTGGAAGCGCAAAGCTTTAGCGGAAAATCTTACCTCTTCCTTCAAATCAGCTCGTCCTTGCCGAATGTTGTCTTGCAGAAGTCGAGTATCGAGTTTAAAGTACGGAAGAGCTGGCTGCGGGAGAATAAAGTTGACAAAAATAATGTTGCCTTGTTCCGTTTTGCCAGCGACTGGCAGAAATTGACGACAGTACAGAGAAAAGAAGATGATTTGTTTGTCTATTATCAAGCGCCGACGCCTGGCTTTAGTTATTTTCTGATTGGCGAGAAAAAAGTGATGGGAGAGGGAGCAGTTGTTGAGGAAGAAAAACAAATCTCTGTTGCAGAAGAAGAAGCCATCCCGCCTGCTCCTGTTGAGGAAGCACCTGCACCGAAAGTGACTGATATTGTGATGGAAGAGAAAGTCAAAGGGAAGAGATCACCAGGCGGGCTTTTGACGATTATAATTATGGTGGTGGTCGTGGTGGGGATAATTTTGTATTACCTGAAGAAAAAAACGAAATGAAAGAAGTGAAGCGGTGTTTTGATTTAACCTCTGGTTCACGCCCTTCCTTTACTCTCCCCTTTGACTATCCCGGCGCCAATGAGATGCGCCGCCCGAATCGGTTCAGGAATATTGCTGTGAGTGGAAGATAGTTTGATGATCTTTTCTGTATTTTCAACAGAAATTCCGGCGACCTGAATATGGACATCTCCTGACACTTTTTTTCCTGTCAACGTGATTTTGTGTGGCGTGCCTGCTTTCTCCATCAGCGCATATTTCTTCTCCATTCCCAATCTCCTCAATGTTTTCTCGAGCTTTGCAAAATCAGGCATTTTTCTGACGACCACGATAACGGGAATGCCTGTATGCTTATTGAGGCTGTGAATGTTAATGATGTTAAATCCGCCCACGGCAATGCCATCCAGCAGAATCGCCTGCGTCTGAGACTTGAATTTGCTGGTATTGATCAGCTGAATCAATTGGTAGGTTGCATCATCTCCATCTACTTGTATGTGACAGCTTAGGACGCCGTCCATGGCGTCCCCGCCGCGGAAAAAAGTAGCAATGACCAGAACGGTTTCATCATCGAGGTTAAACGGAGAATCATCGATGTCCAGCAGGCGGATTTCTGTCTTCATGGATCTA
>JAHFRS010000022.1 GCA_023266155.1 archaeon | reverse complement strand
CCGTCAGAGAAATTCCCCTGTGGGGATATTGAATTCCGATGATTATTTTGTGGTTCGGTTGCCAGTCGCAATATTTATAAACCTCGCCGGTTTCTTTTGCTCTATCATGGATGAAAAGAGGAACGGATATGGATGATTATGATTATAAGTGGGAAAAAGAGGTTTGGGGGAATAGTCAGGAGTCTTTTTTGCCTGTTAATCCAATGATGGTGGTGAAAGATTTCTTGTTCTGGACTTTCTTGGCTGGGGGGTTAGGTTTGCTGTTCTGGAATATATTCGGCGGCAGTGGGGAGATTGAAACGATTATCCTCGCCGTTGTGATTGTCAACGCGGGATATTCATTTTACCTGGGGAATATCCTTTCCGAGCAGCGAGGATGGTTCTGCCAATTTGAAAAAAAGTTTGAGGCCTTCGAGCAGCGATGTGAAGGAGTGGAAAAGAAAGTTGACGGTGTAGAAGCTGAATTAAGAAAATTGCATCAGCATCGTACAAAATAAACATGGTGAATAGATCAAAAAAGAGGATACCTTCCCCTGCCGGAAGAAATAAAGTAGTCGTCGTCGTACTGGTATCGCTGGTTCTCGTAACGGTGTTGACGGCCGTGTTTTTCTTGTCTCAGAAAGGAGCGGTGGCAGGGAAGGCTGTTTTAGGGCCGCGAGAAGGAAGTGAACAAGGAAAGAAGTTCATTAATTGTAATGATGTATATGACCAGCAGGTCACGACTCAGTTATGGGTTAATAATGCTTGGTCTGGATCACCTCGTGTAGGATGCTGTCAAAGCGGTACTAATTTCTGTATAGGCCGTTTTTCTCCGGAAAATCCTCCTGAAAGTCATACAGAAGACTATTACTGCTATGCTCCCGGTTCAATCGTGTACGCTGATCAAAAATATTATTGTCAGCCATCTTTTAACCGCAGGATTAATGTATGGGTATATTGTGATTCAGAGGCGGCAAAAGGGCTATTGACGGACGAAGGCGATTTTATGTGTGTTCATGATTCTGATTACAAATGGCAGCAATGTATTCCTGATCAAGATGGCACTATACAATCAGGTACCGCGGAACGTGGTAATTTCCGGTGCAATGGCCTGATCTGGCAGGATTGTACGTCGCTCCTGACTGCTACTTCGCCACTCCTCTGTTCCGGCACAGAAACTATTCCCTGTGATGCGGCACATCGATACCAAGTTGGTGGTGCTGATAATAAATATTATTGTAGCTTTACCCCTGCTTCGAGTACCTATGCTTGGATAACCTGTAATGATGAAACTGCTGGCGAAGGAGTGGATAATGCTCTTTATGCTGAACGGTATAATGATGATTACGTTTGTACTGGAACACAATGGAAACCAACAGCAAATTGTAATGTCTGTCAAAACGAGTTGCCGGGGCAATGCACGGGGAGTAGTAAAGTAAGCTATAATGGTGATTCAGCAGGTAATTATTATGATGATAACTATAGGGATAGTAATCTAATTGGAACCCAGATAGGTTGTACGGGAGGAACGCAGGAATGTTTTTTCAATGGGCAGAATTATCAATTCGATGCTGCTATTATTGACAGGAGTCACACCTACATCTGTGGAAACAATCATAATCTTTTATCCTGTGATGCTGCTTTAATTCCTAAAGCGAGTGATGGTGGCAGATGGTTGTGTGAAAAAAATACAATTGGGATAACAGGATGGACAGAATGTAGTGCTATCACGACCGGTGAACAACATGGCAATTATATCTGCAGTTATGATACCGCTACCAATAAATGGCGCTGGTTTAGCGAGTTTACCTGTTCCGCCACACAACAATATCAGTTACAGGATGATGATGCCCGTATCTGTGATGGCAGCAACTGGTTAGATTGTAATAATTTAGCGGTCAATAATCCCTTCATTAATCCTACCGTTAACGTGAGCTGTAGTGCGACCTCAACCGTAACAGTACGAGAACGGGTATGCAATAATAATATAGACGACGACAGAGATGGCTTGATGGATTGTGATGATGCCACTGATTGCAGTGCTACTCTCTCCTACATTCTCAACACTCAAAATCAATATGAAGTCGTCCTCAAAAAAGGCGATTGTTTTAATGTGGATATAGGCAATGATGCTGCAGCTCCCATAATCTATTCTGGCTTAAACGTCTGCGATACCGGTACGGAAGTGTTTGATAATCGTGTCACCCTCTGTCATACAGGCGGTACAATACCATCTCTTGATTCTACTGCCGTCCTTCGCAATCGTTTCGGGCAACCGGCTACCGATACAAACGGGTACGCCTTCCTTTTCGAACAAGGTAATCCTAAAAAAGTAAGTGTCATGGTATTCCAAGACCTTTCCAGCCTGAGTGATGGGCTCCATCTTCCGTTGCTCTCGGCTGCTCCTAACTTTGCGACAGGACAGCGTATTATCATTGCCGTGGATGATGAATCATACCTGCTCTGGAACTCTGCCATTAACAGCAGCACTTTTTCAGAAGGTAATCTGCGCGTAACACACATCGCCACAGGGATACAATACCAAGCAGAAATCTATACAGGAACAAATGTGTATGTCTTCCATATTCCCGGTGACAGATTAGTACAGTTTACCGTTGATACTGAAAATCAAGAATTTATTATCAAAGCGTTAGCGCCGGGCGAAACACCGCAAGCCTTCCCCATTCCCACAAACTTAAATAACAGATTAGAAGTGACTTTTTCCAATTCCAGCCCGGTTCGGTTCATCGAGCCGGCAGATTTAGGCATCTTTGACATTTGCCGCGATGATAATCCGTCTGATCCTCAGCAAGTCAAAGTGTGCCAGAATAATGTTTTAGTGTTTACGCTACGTGCCCATGATCTTACTAAGAGAACCATCAGCAACAATAATTATGTTTTCTTATTTGAGGTTGTGAATGGCAAGAAGCAAGTGTCAATCTTTCCTCTTTTTACGTTGTCAGGTACAGAAATCACTTTAACCTATGATCCGTTTATCAACGCTATGGTTGCCGGCAGGCGAGTGGCCGTTGAATTTCAAAATAAACTGTATTTATTGCAGCATCCGGTGCAAGGGTTTATTTCTCTTCCAGGAATTACGCTCACGTCATATCTTGACAGAGTTACCACTTCATTCACGGCGATAGGTACGGAAGATTTGATAGATTTCTTCATCCCTGACGGAAAAATAACTTTGCAGCGGCAATATGGTGATCCTCCTCCGCCGTTTCAGATAAGTGCATTACAGCCGGAAGAAATTGCTCCCGTTGATTTAGATAGGGATCTGTCCACCACAATGTCTTCTCAGGTTCCGGTTCAACTGTTGACACCAAATTTAAGCGTTATCCATGCGAATGATGCTACGTATCAATTAGATGAGCATGTCTTCCGGGTCGTTATTCATGATGTCAATCAACTGCTAAATTATCGCGTGCCGTTTCAACCTCTGGTCGATGCTTCATCGCGGTATCCTGTTTTATTCTACTACCACACCGTCGCTCCCGTGGGCAGTGAGTTAGTCAAACAAGTCTCTATCTATCGCCTCTATGATCTTGATACTGGGCGGAAGGCCAGGGATTATAATACTGATTTTGTCCGTACTTTTGCCGGTGGGAAGGAAATGGCCTTACTCTTTGGCGGGCAGTATTATGTGGTAGGATATCAGAATGTTCAAGGGCCGGTGCAGTCATTTAACATCAATCGGCTACGGCTCTCCACCATCGACAAAACAACGACGTTTCCGCCCGTTGTGGAAAATGGTGTGGCCAGCTTCACGATTCCCAATGCCGGACGAATCCGCGTCACCATTGATTATGTCGCCAACCAATTCGTATTTACCCCGGTGACGGGAGCAGCATTGTTAGCCACGGGCATTCTCGGCTCTCATGATTTCATGGCGGAATTAACACCGACGAATACGGTGGCGATTGGCTCATCAACGTTACGGCTGTGTTTCCAGGCGGCCTATGCTTCGACGACATCCGCAGAAGTGTGTGACGATACCACTGATCCTGCCATAAATGTTCCCAATACCGTCGTTGCTCCGACGGCGCTGATTATCGTTGGCAGTGATCATTATCTGTTAGAATCAAATTTACAGACGGGGAACAATAAGAAAGTCATCATCCGCAGAATCATTAACATTGATTCCCGCATTAATTCCGCTAATGATGACAGAACAGCATGGACACATAATGATTGGTTTGCGTTTGCCACGGAAATTATTGCCAATCATAAACCGGTGTTTAACATCAGCGGACTGTTGACGCTGCCTTCAGCTACAACTTCTCAATTACAAGCTTTTGGATTTGGTGTCTATCCTACCGGGCCAGTTCAATCTCTGCGTACTTTGCGGCAAGTCACTCCCATCAGTTTTAACGGCAGTATTGTCGTTAATGATCAAATTGTGCTGCTCCAACAACAAGAAACGATAAATGAACTGGCACCAGTCAACATTACGTTGACGCATCGGCCCTATCGCTACTTGCCTGAGAGTGCGGCTCAATCTATTGTCGTGGAAAGTGCGATGGGGGATCAGGGACCACTCGTCACTTCCGTCGACTTTGTGACGGTGTTGGAAGGAAATGTCTTCCGGTTAACAGTAACTCCCGTCGCTGCATCTAATCTTGTGCAGGTGCAAGTAGAACAACTGACGACCGATGTACCTCTGCCTCTGCTTTCTCGCTGGTTTGCAGAAGGCGATACCAAACGCCTGCGCCTTGATGGAGTCCTGACGGAAATCAAAATTGATAATGTTTATGACTCGATCAATGATCAGACACCGACACGAGTATCAATCAAGAGAGTAGGATAACCATGAAAAAGAAAGTTCCTCAACCACAAAGTAACCAAAAGGCAGTCATTGCCATCGTTGCTGTTATTGTGCTCGTTGCATTTTTGGCAATATTTGCCAATTATCGTTCCAATGCGGGGAAAGCGACATTGGGAGGAGAGTCGGAAGTACAACTACAGGATTTAACGTTGCGGGATGGATTTGTGACGTTAACTGTTCTTCCTCAAACGGAACGGACAATACCAATCAGGACGGCCATTGTTGCTGTTGATGATCCGGGTACTGTACTTGATGACCCGCGTGACTATACGTTGTCATTAACGAAAATAAGTGCGGGTGTCTATCAATATAATCTATTTAATAATGATAATCCTGCATTTTCTGCTGTCGATATTCTCACTCAGCCAGAAACAGTTTCCCTCTATTTAAATGTACAGGATACTGCTCCTGATTTAGAAATATCGTTTCTCAATAATCAAATTACTGTCAGGAATTTGCACTTCCTTCCGGGTCTGTCGCAGATTCGACTGTTTGAAAGGACGGGAACAACGCTCGATACGACCGGAACAGTCTATCTTCCCATCATTCGCCTGGCGGTGGGAACTACATTAAACGCCAGAGTGAATGCCAGCAGTTACGTTGCCCCGGTAGTGGAAGCACGTATTGGCGGTGTTGTCCAGGCATTAACTGGGACTACTCCCATTGGCACTGATGCTTCTGCCAGGGGTGTTGCTGAAAATTATACCACCCGTGATTTCACCTGGACTGCTCCCGCTGTAGATTCCGTCAGTATCTTAGACATCAAAGCGACGGTGCAAGGTGAAGATACGCATGCGTACTATACTATCACGACAGGAAATATAGTGTATGCGTTCCAGCAACCAAATTTACCTACGATGACTTTACAATTACCTTCAGGAACGTCCACGACGGCAACGTTGACAGCTGTGTTTGATGACAACACCCAGCTGCAACCTTTTTCAGTTCCCTGTGACGTTACCACTCCTCTGAGCACGTTATTTGCAAGTAAAAAAGTCCAACGAATTTATGCGTATGGGGGAACTCCCGCCGGGACGCAAGTTTGGAATCCTTCCACAGCTCCCGATGATTTCCAAACCTTCTCCAGATTCAGAGGCTATTTCGTGCAGTTTCTCGATGAAGCGAGTGAGGCTGAAAGAACTATCACGACAACGTGTCCTGTTCAATCTTTACAATCAGTATTGTCAGCGCCACCACAACTGGGAGCTAGTTCTACTGCTACCTATTCATTCTCAGCGGGCTGGACCTTGTTTGCCTTACCGGGCATTGTGCCAAGAACATTAACCGATTTCACGGCCAGTCAAAGTTTTAGAATTTTCCAATGTGAACAAAATGCTGCTTGTACTGAGATAGATAGAACGACGTTGCTCATTCCCGGCAGAGTCTATTGGATTAATGCTGCAACTCCTTTTACCCTCAATTATCAATGGCAATGAAACTCATTCATCTCGTGCTTGGAATTCTTTTGCTTGTTTCCCTAGCAATAGGACAAACTGACCAGCCGCCATCATTGACGGGTTTCCAGCAGTTTTATGGTGCTATCACCAATCTTCCGACGACGGGAGGGCCATTTACTCTTCGAGCGCAACGTGCGGATGGCACGGCATTGACGACTCTCATCACCAGTGGGCAGTATGGATATGATCCGACGTTTAAAGTCTATGGCAGCAGCGGACAAATTTCATTTTTTGTCGTGAATGCACAGAACGTGGCAACGGCGGTAGGAACGCCAACGTCCTATGCTTCGGGAGAGGTAACCAATCTTAATTTTGCCTATAGCGGTTCGCAGACCGGGACTGGCTCAAACTCTGGTACGTTTGATTTCTCCCTTTCGTCTGGCGGGGATAAGTCAGTTGTTCCCGGTGCTGCTGTCATCAGCACGGTCAGCACAACGTTAATTTCAGGAACGGCGTCAGCCGTAACTTTTTCACTCTCTCCTCTTCCCGCAGGCGTTACCGCCGTATTCTCGCCACTATCTTGTACTCCTGTCTCTCCCGCCTCCCCTACCTCTCCCGCCTGTACTACTCAGCTTACACTTACGACAACGGCAGCGACAACTCTTGGTACATACCAGCTCACTATTACAGCAACGAGCGGCAGTGTCACAAAAACAGCTGCATTCACGTTGACCGTCAGTGCCGCTCCTGTCATTCCCATAACGGCCTTTGATTTTTCGTTCAGCGCGCCAGAATCTCTCATTGTCAATAATGGCTCTTCCACCACGGCAACTATCAGCACTGCGTTAGTCTCTGGTGTAACCCAGCCCGTTAATTTCTCTCTCTCCGGCTATCCAACAGGAGTTAATGTCACGTTTTCCCCCAGAAGTTGTTCCCCGCCCTGTTCCACCACTATTACGATTTTGGCCAACGGATCTACACCGGCGGGAACGTCTGCGTTGACGATGAATGCTACGAATGGAACTTTGGTACGGCAGAAGACGGTAAGTTTAGCAGTAAATCCTTTTTTTGATATTTCTCTGTCCACCACGGGAACTCTTTCACTTAATCGCAGCGGTTCCGTGGCTACGATGCTGACGGCGACACTTCTTGGTGGGGCACCACAACCCGTTGTTTTTAACGTGACGGATCTTCCTCTCGGCGTTACGGCAACATTGTCTCAGCCAACCTGTACTCCGACGTGTTCCACGACGATTACAATTGCTGCCAGTTCCTCGGCTCCCATCGGAACGTTTTCTCCGGAAGTTATCGCAAGGGGAGGAGGAATCACCCGCTCCACCAGTTTTGGTGTTCGTATTTCAACTCCATCATCGCCGTCAGCAGGGTCCGCGTTCTGTCTCGAGAAATGGGACTGCAGCGAATATCGTCCCTGCCAGAACAATCAACAAACCAGAGTATGTCAACGAACTGATGATTGTGACCAGCGTAAAGCCAACAATGCTAATCTACAAATTACTGAAATTCCCAAGCCAGACGAAGTACTGATATGTCAAAGTGCGTCTCCAGCACTCACTCGCGTCTGTACTCCTTACGGCTCCCGCTGCATAGGCTCTAATATGCAACAATGTTCCTTTGACGGGATGCAATGGACAGATTTACAACGTTGTCCCAATGGTTGTGATAGTACTCAGACTCAATGTGCGGAAGCTGCGGCGAAAGAACCAACTCAGAAACCGGCCGGAATCGCGTCATGGATCTATTACCTTAGCGGTTCGCTGATTTTAATCATCGGACTGGTTATTGTCATCCTTTCAATCCTCGGGCACAAGAAATATGCGCCGGCAAAAGAATATATCGCCGAAAGCCGGGAAAAAGGCTATTCGGACTCACAAATCAGGGATCGTTTAGTGAACGAAGGTTGGGATGAAGGCAGGATTAGAAAGTTGATGAGATAAATTTAGAACAATTTCAATGACGTTTTCAATAAGGATGTATAACAAGTTATACTTTTCGTAAGGTTTAAATAGTACCTCCTTTTTCTTCTGCTGGTGAAATCAATGGACGTCTGCATCAAAAATATTGAAGAGGGTAACTGGTTAGCCTTCAAGTCAGAATCTCTTAAACATGGAGCTAACCTCGGCGAATTTTTTGGAACGGTAGTGCAGGAGCATGAACATGCCTGTGGGGGAAGTAATTGGGAAAAAATACTCTCAGGCCCTAAGTCGCTTAAGGGAATGCTCAGTCGAAAAGATTTGATAGAAATAAGAACAGAATTTCGGAAAGGGTTTACCCTGCGGGAAGCACCATGAGTTATCTCTTAGATACGAGTGTCCTGATTGAAATAGAAAATGATAATCCAGTCATTATCTCACAAATCAATGCTCTGAAAGATGCTCCCTATGCTGAATTAGCCATCCCCATTTTTACCTTTTGTGAATTTTATTACGGTGCCATCAATAAGAGCGACAAGAATCGGGGAAAAGTACTGGAACGATTGTCATTATACCGGCTGATTAATACCAGCCAGCGTTCAGGAATAATCTTTTGTGACTTAGTCCACTACCTCAAGAACAAGGGAAAGCCCCTCCCTCACTTTGATGTATTCATTGCTGCCGTCGCGATAGAACAGGGGCTAACATTGATAGCTATGGATGAACATTTTAAAGAACTTCCTCATTTAAAAACAGTATTGTTGCGGCACTGAATGCGTCCTCCTGCGTTTTGAATCTGTTACTCTTTGACCATACGTGGAAAGCTGGCTGGCTGCTCGCTCCGTGCTTTCTTGACCTGTTCCACATCATTATACCCTAACTTTTTTTCATGAAAGAAAGCACCGTGAATTTCTCATAAACGATTGATTGTTCGTCGCTCGCCTCTTGGCCAAGCCAGCTTTCCACGTCCCTTTGAACCAAAGATATTTAAAGATATTCTCTCTTCTGTGGTACAAAGGTGATCTGATGGCTGAAGATTTATTTGCTCCCCAACCGGGATATCGCTCCGAATTACTGGTAAAGTACGGATTCATCAAGAGTGATAAACAAGATCATTACCAGTTTAATCCTGAATCTAAAGAATATGAGCCTCTGCCGGGATATACGTTAGATAAAGGCGATGCGGCGGAAGAGGAAAAAGAGACCATCAAAGGGCAGTATAATAAGACCGGTTTCCCCCCGCCGAAAAAATTTTACAACCTGATGTGGGAAGTGTATGATCTGAGCATGGAAGAACCCTATTTCTGGGTCTTAGATGTGCTGAAAGAAAATTTTCCCGAAATCATCAAGCTGGAAGATTCCTTTGCCGCAGCAGAAAATTCGGCTTTTTTTGGCGTGACCCAGCAGCGGTTAGGCGCGCAGCAGGATAAAGTATCTCAATTTCTCGCGACGACGGGCAAGATGATCAAAGAATTGTTTCAGATGGTGCGGGAATTGCGCATCATTGACGAGCGGCTGGAATATTACAAGAATGCTGAAGAAGAAACCAAAAAGCCGATTGGACAGCGAAAAAAAGGTGATGAAATTACACTGAAAGGTTTTTTTGTGGACTTAGTGCAGGGAGGCGGCAAAAGTGCGGCTTCCGTCTATGGCATGGCCCGGGAATTGGAATTTATCACTCTACCTGACCTCTTTTTTGACGCTCCACCATTCCGCGACCGTACCGAGCTGGAAGAACATGTTAATAATTTAGGTAAAAATTTTAATCAAAATGTGTTACGCGTTTTGTTGCGGCATTTAGTGCAGTACATGGAATGGCGCAGACGTACAGCTCAGGAACATCTTAATCGCCGGAAGTTCCAGTTAGCCTACTTAAAGCAGCATTTTGACATCATTAAAATGTATATTAGCTGGGTTCGCCCCTATCTGCGTCATGTCGCCCGATTGCATATGAAAGAGCAGAACATGACTTCGGCAGACTTGGTATCGGCGTTTGAAGGCAGCATGCTGGATATTGAACTGCTGGCCAGAAGGAAAGGAAAATGTGGTGGCAATGGTTGTATATTAGCGACGTTTAATTATCGCACCCGGCCGGAACTGAAAGTGGTTCAGGAAGGCTATCAGCGCGGTCCGGTGCATATCGGCCGGTTTGAAATGAACTTACGTATCTATGGCTGGACCGATCAGCAGATTGAAAATTATCAAAGATTAAAAGAAAAAGAAACCTTGTTTTTGATGGGCGAGATTTCTAAATCTGTGCAGGATGCCATGGAATCGCTGGGGAAAGAGTTGGAAGTATATTATCGTGAAGCGGAAGGAAAAACCACTGAATCAGCATCAGCGAAATCTTCCCTGCCGGGGAAAAAATCCTGGATGGAAACGTTTCTGGGTGATTTTTATACCCCCTCCAGTGCTGGCGGCAAACCGGCAAAATCACGTAAGAAATTGAAAGAAGATGAAGCGGCCCGGAACGAAGAGATTGATAATCTGTTGAAAGCAGCGAAAGGCACAGCCTGGGGTTGTTTTCATAATTTTAAGAAGGCGCACCGGATGGTGGCGTGGTAAAGTTTTTTATACTTTGTTGAATTCTATCTGCCCATGGCTGATAAATCCATTACATCTCTCCCGCCGGAAGAACGCATCAAGAAACTGAAAGAGTTGGAAAAACAAAAAAAAGAAGAGATTGAGGATGCCCAGAAGCAGATTCGCGAATCACAGGATGAAATAACTGAGCAGCGGAAATGGAAAGATAAAGTGCCC
>JAHFRS010000114.1 GCA_023266155.1 archaeon | reverse complement strand
ATCAAGAAGCACGCAGAAGAGATTGAAAAAAGAGTAAAGCAGGAGGGTTTGACAAAATCAGAATATTCTTATCTTTCAAGTGAAGATGCTGAAACATTACAGGATCTAAAGGAAAGCTATAATGATTGGGTACAGAAAACTCCCGAAAGCATTAGAAAGAAGTTTTATGATGATTTTGTGATCAGATTTACCTATAACACTAATGCTATAGAAGGAAACAGGCTTACTTTACGGCAAACTGCTCTTATTCTCAAAGACAAAGTAATTCCATCTGGCATACGGGCATCTGATTATCATGAAGCAGTTAATGGAAAAGAGTGTTTAGAATACTTAATATCGTACCAAGGAGAACTAAACAACAAACTTTTGGAAAAAGTTAACGGAGTTTTAACAAAAAATACCGATGTTGTTTATGGTGGAAGAATACGTTTTTTTGATGTAAAAATTGAAGGTTCTAAACATGTCCCACCACCAAACGAAGAAGTGAAGAAGCACCTCTTGAATATGTATAAATGGTATAGTACTCATAAAAATAGGCTTCATCCATTTGAGTTGGCAACCATGATTCATGCTAAATTAACGTGGATTCATCCATTTGAGGATGGCAATGGAAGAACTTCTCGTGCTATTATGAACTGGCTTCTTATCAAAAACAGATATCCAATGTTTTTTATTCCATTTGAAAAAAGAGAAGAATACTATCTGGCTTTAGAGGAAGCTGATAAAGAAAATTTTAAGGAATACCTTGCTCGGATGTTAAGGTTAATTATTGACCAAGTAAGAACTTACGGGCACAAAAAGAAGAAAGAATAAAGTGTATGGGCACAAGAAACTTTTAAAAATAAGAAGGAGTAATGAAAGAAAATGTGGAAAAATCGTATTTGTTTATTCCCTCTTTAAACTGCATTTCCGGCGGTAAATCACCGTTTCATGATTATAAACCTCTTCAAAGCACTTCGGAGTATAATATTTTAGCGTGGTGAGGCCATACCGCTCTTGGCTGTGAGGGGTAAAAAGGATATAGTTCGCCTGATATTTTTCAAGAAGGCTCAAAGCCTGTGTTTCAAACGCTGTCGTATACACGCTCTGGACGTCCGTAAAGCGTTGATCAATATCTTTAATGAGATAGAACTGGTCATCAACAACATTTTTTCGCTGGCCATAATAGGTCACGAACTGTCCTTCATCCAATGGCGCGATGATCGTGGCATCTTCCGGCAGATTTTCGTTTATCCAGCGTAAGGCCATCATTTCCTGAGGACTTGGTCTTTGCTGTTGTTTGGCGAAAGCTATCGCGGGGGGCAGGAGCGATAGTATCAGCAAGCCCAGCATCATCGCCGGAAGGTATTTCTGATAGTGATGAACGCGAGTTTTATGAACGTACTTCCTGCTGTCTTCATAAAAAGCAGCAAACAATACCGCCGCAATAAGGCCATAAAAAGCTAACGCGAATTGCAGCTGAATCAGGCGAAAGAGGCTCAGTATCGCCGTCGAAAGGATTAAACTGATCAGCAGAAAAGAAGGTTGGTTCTTCAGTTGGAACAAGTGGCGGTAGGTCATAATGATGCCTCCTAAAAAAGGCAGGATACTGATGGCGACAAGAGCTTGTCCGATGCTAAACTTGGGGAAGTAATCCTGAAGCAGGGTCGCGGGGATATTCTGCCAGATGAACAAGAATCCTTCCTTAATCAGCGAATCTCTAAAAAAGAGAAATTGTGCCCAGACAAAGAAAAATAATGACGCGATGACCAGTTCCAGTTCCGCTGCTGGGACTTTTTTCTGTTCCAGAAACGACAGCAGCAGGTAGAAGCCAAAACCAATCAACAGCAGTATCGTGGCAGAACTGGTGAATGAAAGCAGTAGGAATGTTACTATATATAATAAGAGATGCTGAGGCAGGTTCAGAAAGGCATAGATAGCTAAGAACACTAAGGGGATGAATAATGAAGAGGGAGTAAATGAATTGGTGGTGAACAGGATCGGCAGGAAACCAGCAATGAACGCTGAGAACAAGGGGCCTTGTTTTGTGGGTGTAATTCTTCGGGCGAGGTGATAGATGATAATTGTGAGGCTGGCGAACAGCAGGTTAGGCAGGATTTTGGCAACGATATCTAATGGCAGGAAGAGGTTAAACAAAGCGGCAAGATAGTGGAATAAAGGCAGGAAACGCAGTTCCCTTCCCCCATATGATAATGGATCGTTATATAACGGCAGACCTGTTGTGGTGATATGGTCCGCTTGCCGCAGATGAAAATAACTCTCATAGGTAAAGTTGGGCTGGGAAAAAGCTAGGAAGAGCCGTACGGCTAAGGTAACAATGAAAATGAGCAGCAGCCAATGGCGCGGTTTCATGGGTTTAGGGAAAGGATACGTATTGCCTTGTTTGGTGTTGTTGACCAAATTTGTTTTATCTAAGCTCCTGTTCCAATAGGCTGTTAAGTTCCGTTATGAGCTTTTTACTTTTTTCGATACCTAATTGAGCTGTTTCAAAATCCATCTTTCGTCCATAATAGACTAAGGAATTTCGTTTGAAACGACCGTCATCAAAAAGCCTGAAAAGGTGGTCTTTTCCAAGGATATCCCGTAAGTAATATCCTAAACAGAGGTGATTGCTGACTTTATATCCCTGCATTAAGACGAGGGCATGCAGCAGTTCCAGCACAGAAGAATAATAACTTTCAAAGATGTAATTTGCCGTGCTTTCTTTTATCGTTGTTTCTGTCATAAATTGGACTCTCCCGGTTGCCGTGTCCATCAGGGATTTTACTTTAGACTTGTTGGGTGTCACTTTTAATGATGCGCCCGTTTCAAGACATTCTTCCCAGGTACTTTCTTTGTTCATGTGAAGATCTCTATAAAACCGTTTAAAATATGACCATTTATAATATTATTCGCCAGTTCCTTGCTTTTGACATCCTGAAGGCGCTTATACGTAAAAATCTGGATTTTTCGTTGAAGCAGTTTCTCGAATTTTTCAATACTTAATTCCTTCTTAGCGGGAGTTTCAATGTAAAGATCAATATCACTATTTTCCACGTCTTCCGCATGAGCATATGAACCGAAGAGCACGATCACCGGATTACTGAACTCTTCTATCAGAAAATCGAGCAGACCTGAAGTATATAATTGGTGAATATTGAATAGCCTTTTTTCCAGAAGGAATATTGTCGAGGTCCGGTCTGCTGAATACGTGGTAATGTTGGCAATCTGAGCACTCTTTAATATTCCCTCTTTTTCCAGTTCCTTGGTGTAACGAATAACGGAAGGCAGGGGAACTTTTATTTTCCGCTCTAGCTGTCTTACCCTTAATTTGCTGGTAGGATGGAGAAAAAAGTACTCCCTGAGCCGGTTTTTGATACTTTTTATTTTCATTTGATAATTTAAATTTTCAATTGGTATTTAAAGTTTTCGGAAATTTCCAGATGGTTTTATTTCAATTAATTGTCATTATAAAATAGCAAAACATTTATATATGGGTGCCTCTTTTAGCACTAAATGGTTATGACAGAAGCATAACCCAGGAACACCATGAACCTGACCATCACCAAAAAGATTGCTAAACAGGGAAAGAATTTAGTACTTATTATTCCTATGAATCTTCATCCTTATCTTAATGGTGGAGATTTGGTGAGAGTAAGCTTCAACAAAATGCAGGCAGTGCCACTGGAGGAAAAAAATGACCAGCCATAACAACATTATCAGAACCATCTCAGAACAGGGAACCTATCGAAATTCACATGTTATTAGTTTAGGTGGTGTTCCTTATTCTATGCGAGAAGTATTGCTTGCCGCGCCTTTGATTGCCGCCTTAAACGTCTATCTCATCGGTGGAACTGGTGAAGGTAAAACCCAGCTTGCCAATGATCTTGCGGGATTCTTTGGACAGCAATATTGTTATGCTGAAGGCCGCCCCGATTTTGAATTAGCAGACTTATTGAAACAGCTCAATCTTCACAAAGTTAGGGATGCTCAAACGGACAAGGAGGTAGTAGAACTGACTGGAAATGTCCAAAAAGCATTATACTATGTTGACGAGATTAACCGCTGTCCACCGATTGTTCAGAACTACTTTTTAAACTTCTTTGATGGTAAATATTCTCATCAGGGAAAATCATACCCTCTGGGAAAAGAGGGCTACTCTGTTGGCTATGCCACCGGAAATATTGGTGATGGTGCCTATGTCGGTATTGAGGCTTCTGACCGGGCATTGAAAGACCGTATGCACCTGATCGTAAAACTCGATGACCCAGATTATGGCACTACTGATGAGGATGATTGGGCTATTTTTGGCAGCAGTAAAAGTCCACGAACCAAATTGCCGGAAGGCCGCGAAGATATTACTCTTCAGATTATTGCTCTTCATCAGGAATTTAGCCAGCGGGAAGTTCCTGCTGTGCTGCAGGCATTAGGGGTATATTTCCATAAAGGG
>JAHFRS010000021.1 GCA_023266155.1 archaeon | reverse complement strand
AATTTTAATTAGGGGCACTTTTTCCAGAAACATTTATATATGATAGGATACTTTTATATCCTATGAACCCTCAACAGCTTATTCATCGCCTCGTGGAAGAACAAGAGCTCGTCGTTCCAACGTTATTCAAGCCCGTTCAATTCAGAATACTGCACAAATTAGAACAAGGGCAGCCATTAACGGATAATGAGCAACGGTATCGGCGGGGAAACCTCCAGCAAAAGCTTAAAGTACTCCAGCAGCTGCTGATATCAGGGCCGCCAGAACAGGAATTGCCCTTGCTTCTTAACTTCTGTGGTCCATACTATATCACGGGGTTGGAAGCACTCCGACATCATGGCTACGGCTGGTTTTATGAGACCAAAGTTATCGAAGTAATAAATACAAAAATTGCTGGAAAAGTAACTCTGTTGTCAAAGACCATTAAATTCATCCGAATTAAAAGCCTCAGCAAAAGTAAAATAATAGTAGATCGGGAAACGGGCTTGCGCTATGCGTCCAGCAACCAAATATTCAAAGATGTTGCCTTTACTAAAAATGAGTATAGCAAATCAGTCTGGATGCAAATGTACCGGCGATATGGGGTGGTATTTGTGAAAAAAAAATATCCTTTCCCGGCGGAAGATATCGACTTCACACGTTATGGGGTGTAACAATGACCAAAATCATGGAAGTGCTGAGAGCTTTTTGCCAGGAAGTTGAGCATGACAATCCTTTTGGGCTCGTTTTGAAAGGTGGAACAGCTTTGGCACTGTATTATTTCGACCATCGGGAATCGGAGGATCTGGACTTTGATGTAGACCTAAGACTCAGGGAGGAATACCAGAAGATCGAAGAATACTTTATGCAGACGTGGGAGAAAATACGACAGCAAGGAATGATAACAGAGTGCCGAATAACCAAATCTGCTATTGCGGCCACCAACCGGTTTCATCTCAAAGTGGAGCTAAAAACAGGAAGAACGTACTACAGTAAAATTGATCTTGACTTCGTAGAACTCCCGCAGAATCTGGAAAAGAAAGGAGAGTTGCATTTGTACCCATTAGAGAGAATTTTTGTGGGAAAATGCCTCGCCTTTATCAGCAGGAAAGAGTTTAAAGATTTGTACGACCTTGCGTATTTGGCGCCCAAAGTTGCTGCTGAAAAAATTACCAAGAGACCAGAAGTAGCGGAGTTGATTAAAAACGTTATTGAAACTGTGGAGAGCCACGACATGAAAATGATGTTTAAACTGGCTTTCCGTAATGTTGACCTGCGGTTTAAAGGTATCGCCGAGCCAAAAATAGAACCTTTTGTCAAAAATACAGTACAAAAATTAAGGAAAGTAATAAGTATGTTAAAATAATAGGATTAGTACGCCGCGAAACATAGTTTCCATATAGAAAATAAACAAAACCAAAGCATTTATATACTAGCGACCCTCACAGAAATCAAGCCCGACACGAGAGTACCTAAGGGAGTATACGGTGAAAACCAAGCTATGAGCTTAGGGGTTAGTGGGACGGGCATCATAATCAACGCAGGAAAATAGAGTCATCAAGTTCATTTCATTCACTGTATTTTAATTGAAGCAGCTGTCCGAGTGATCAAGAGATTCTGTTTTTCTGAGATATAAATAAATAATGAAGAGTGAGTGCTTGAATCATGCTTAATCATCTGATAACAGAAATGTTTGATGCCAACGTTGGGGTATAAACACGATTAAGGCTCAACGCACTCTTTCTATCGGGAGGAATAGACCATGGCAAAAATTAGTCCTGTTTCCGCAAAATATATTGTTCATGCCTCAATTAAGATTGACGGCGTTGTTGATCGGCCAGATGTCATTGGCGCTATTTTTGGCCAGACGGAAGGGTTGTTAGGCAACGAATTAGAATTGCGGGAATTGCAGCGTTCCGGCAGAATCGGCCGCATTGAAGTCAATGTTAATACCAGTTCCGGCAAGACGGCGGGAGAGATTATCATTCCCAGTTCTTTGGATAAAACAGAAACAGTCATTGTCGCCGCCGCTTTAGAAATTATCCAGCGGATTGGTCCTTGTACTGCTAAAGTTGATGTTACTTTGGTTGAAGATATCCGTGTCAGCAAACGACAATTTGTAATTGAGCGGGCTAAAGCTCTGTTGAGAGAAATGACGGATAATACCCTTCCTGATTCTCAGGAATTGGCGGATGAAGTATCTCAATCTGTTCGAATGATGGAAGTGGTGGAATATGGCCGGGAAAGTCTGGCTGCGGGCCCGGGCATTGACGATAGTGAAGAGATCATTGTCGTGGAAGGCCGTGCCGATGTCTTAAACATGTTGAAGCAGGGGTTCAAGAATGTCATTGCCCTGAATGGCACAACCGTTCCACAAACGATTAAAGACCTGACACGTAAGAAAACGGTGACTTTGTTTGTTGACGGTGACCGCGGCGGCGATTTGATTATCAGAGGAATGCTCAGTACGGCGGAAGTTGATTTTGTCTGTAAGGCTCCTGATGGCAAGGAAGTGGAGGAAATCACCAAAAAGGAGATCCATAAAGCCTTACGCGGCAGGATCACGGCGGAACAGGCTAAATTGGATTTAGGCATTGATGACCAAGGACAATTAAAAGAGGAAGTGGAACCACGCCGATACTTTGAATCACGACAGCAGCCAGTTCGCCGGATGGAGCAGCCGGTCAGGGTGGACGCACCACGAACAGAACCGGCCAGAGCAATGGTAAAACCGTTGGGGGCACTGGGAGTTGCGCCTATGACTGCTCCCGTGAATGCTGTCCGACCGCCCATAAAAGATGGTAAATTGTCTGTGGATGAAAAGAAAATTTTCAAGCAAACCATGGAAGATCTGTTTGGCACCCGGGGAGCCTGTATCTTTGACCAGAAACTGAACGTACTGGGGAAAGTGCCTTTAAGCGAGTTGCCATCCACCATTAAAAGTTTGAATGGCGGAGTGTATGCTCTGGCGTTAGATGGTGCGGTTGACAGCGACTTAGTTCATGTGGCCGAGAAGTTAGGTATCAATTACTTAATTGGCACGGGCTCGAAGGTGAAAGAAGCGACTAAAGTCAATGTGCTGACGGACGATAAGCTGTAGATAAATTTTTATAGTTATTCTTTTTTTACAACGGTGATACTACAGAGGTGATACCATGAAAAAAAATGTTGTTCTTGGTGTGCTGTTAGGACTCGTCTTTCTCTTTGGCTGTGCTCAAGGAAAAGTTGTCGAAACGGCAACAATCAAGGCAGAACTTCAAAGTCTTAGCACTGCTGAATTACTTTCTTTAAATGAAGCACAACCACTGGCAGGGAAAGCAACGACCAGCGAAAGAGCACCAATCATGCGGAAAATTCCCGCTGCTGTACGGCAGGATTATGTAAACCAAGAATTAGGGAAACGTCTTCGCATCAAGGAAAAAGAGCAACTTCTGCCTTCAGGTAAACTGGAAACAATGAAAGTGGATGCTATTGAAAAAATTATTAAAAGTAAAGGCATCGCAGAGTTAGACCGACAGGGGGCTTTTGTGAGAAAAACCATTTTAGAAATTGATCCATCCAACCCGGCGGGACGTGCCCTGCTTCATGAATTAGCGCAAACAGGGCTGGTCGATGAACAAGGAAACGAATTTCCTGCACCACAACTTGCCGGAAGCCATAGCACCTGTTGTTATGGCGGCTGTGGAGGAGTGTGTTGTGGGATGTGTTGGAGCGGAATGGAAGAGCCAACCGTACTAGCACAATCATAAACAAAATTACCAGAGAAAGAACTGACCACAACCTTTTTATGCTTCCTTTCTTTTATGAAGATTATGGTGTTTGATGTTGTCATTGGCCGCTCTAAAAAAGATTTAGCCAAGTACGGAAAAGAAGGTACGGTCTTTGTCGGCAAGCAATACGTGACCATGGGTCAAGTGACCTCGCTGTCTAATCCGGTTTATTTGGATGTCGCAGGGGCACATGTGGTGTTTATTGTGGGAAAAAGAGGGAGTGGAAAATGCGTCTTGGGGAAGACAGAAATCACTCTGGATGGTGGAAGTAGGAAAACAATACAAGCTATTTTTCAGGATTTAGAACCGGATTCCTTTACTCTGGAAAAAAAAAGCGCTGAAGTGCTGTTGAAACCTCACAGAATAGTCAAAGTTCTTTCTGTCGATAATGACTTCAATATCGTCACTAAACCCATTTTGGGCTTATACAAAAAGAAAATTGCTGAGGAGATTGTTAAGATAACCACAGAATCACGGAAAGAACTGTTGATGACGAAAGAGCACCCTTTATTGGTCCCGGTCAGGGATGATAAATCAGCTCAATATCTATGGAAACAGTCATCTTTGCTAACGGAAAGGGATTACCTTACTCTGGTTGTTGATGGAAAAGTGACTGAAGAAAAAATAGTTAAAATAGAAAAACAATTTTACACGGGCTGGGTCTACGATTTGACTATCCCTGAAACCCATAACTTTATTGGAAATTCTATCATCTGCCACAATTCCTACACCATGGGCGCCATCGCCGAAGGCATGGCTGATTTGCCTGTAGAGATCAAACAAAATCTTTCCATTGTCCTTCTTGATACCATGGGCATCTACTGGACGATGAAATATCCCAATTTTCAGGATGCCGAATTAGTGCATCAATGGGGCTTTGAACCTAAAGTTTTAGATGTGAAAATTTATACGCCCTCAGAATTTTATTATCAATTCAAAGAACAAGGTCTTCCCACGGACTTGCCTTTCTCCATCCGTCCGCTTGACGTCGGGCCGGAAGATTGGTGTTTGTCCTTTGAGCTGAACCCTAATTCCACTGAGGGCGTGTTGTTAACGAGAATCGTGCAGACCCTTACTGCGGCGGGAGAAAGTTATGGCCTTGATGATCTCATTGAAGCGGTAAGGAATGATACTGAAAGCGAATTGACGGCGCGGCACGTTATTATCAACCAGTTTGAGAAAGCAAAGGGCTGGGGTATTTTTACAAAAGTGGGGACACCGTTAAAAGATATTATTGCTGCGGGACAAGTAACAGTATTAGATATGAGTCCCTATGCCACGATGGCCGGCGGTTGGGCCATCAAAGCGTTAGTGGTAGGGTTGATTGCGAAAAACCTTTTTAATCATCGCCTGTTGGCCCGGAAAGCGGAAGAGTTCAAGACGGTAGATGCAGCCATGCATTATTTTTCTAAGGACACGGAAGAAAAGTTGGAAGAGCCGTTGGTGTGGCTAGCGTTGGATGAAGCTCATGAACTCTTGCCCCGAGAAGGAAAAACGTCGGCTACTGATGCTCTGATCACTATTTTACGGGAAGGTCGTCAGCCGGGCATCTCGTTGATTCTTGCGTCCCAACAACCGGGAAAGATTCATACTGACGTCATGACACAGGCTGACACGGTTATTGCTCATCGCGTCACAGCCAAGATGGACGTGGAAGCGCTGGGTCAGCTGATGCAGAGTTACATGAGGGAAGGATTGGATCAAGTGTTGAACAGCCTTCCGCCGGTGCAGGGGGCAGCGGTGATATTTGACGACATTAATGAGCGTTTATTTCCGGTACAAGTACGGCCGCGATTTACCTGGCATGGAGGCGGTTCTCCTTTTGCCATTCAGGAAAAAAAAGCTTATTTTGAGAAGGCACTGAAGGCGATTAAGGAGTGGTGAAGTTAGTCATTTCTTCGCCAGCTTTTTTATTGTTTTCGGCTGTTCTAAAGAATTTTCGGACGTCACAACTGACCGGCCAGATTCCTGTTCCAGTTGTTTTCTTGCCTTCAAATATCGCTAATGATTTTTTTTCCATTTTACTAATTTCAAGAATCTGCTTATATATAAACCATACCTGGGGTTGTCCAGTGCAGGAGTGGCTTCAGAAAAAGAGGTCATTACGACTTTATTCCTCATTATTATGCTGAATTGAGCCACTCCCGAAAGGTTGTCCAGTGGCTAGGAGTGGTAGAGATTTTTGTGATTAACGAGTAGGATTCTCTTTTGGCTTTATGGAGTCAGTAATACGGCTTTATATCACTAATTTTGCCAGTTGTAGCCCAATTGGAGATATAATGGGTTAGTTTCAATTTTGTTGGAGTTTAATTGGCACTATTTTAATCTACTTCTAAACTGTCTTAAGCTAGAGAAAAACAAAACCAATTTATATACTAATGTATTTATTTGAAATAGATGGAAGATATTGAATCAGAAAGTAAGTTTATTTGGAAATTTATTTGGCACATTTTGATAACTCCAATAACACTACTTTTAGTTCTTTTCAAGAAAAAAGAATTTGCGGATTTGTTTCGACCTTTTACCGAGTTATTTAAATTTATATTTCAACCGAAGTTCACTGTATCAATAATAATCATAAACACCTTCATTTTTTTTGGAAGCATTTATTTCCTAAGTGACCAAATGTTTAACAGCTTAATTAATTACCCTGCTGACCTTTTAAATCTTAAATTTTATACATTAATAACAGCAGGTTTTCTTCATGCAAATTTATCACATTTGATTGGAAACATGATTGGAATATTTATCTTCGGAAGAGTAGTGGAAAGAAAGCTTGGATTTTTTAAAACAATGCCCATATTTTTTGGTGCATTAATATTATCAAGCTTATTTGACTCACTAATCCACTTATTCATAACTGGAGATAATATTGGTGGATTAGGGGCTTCAGGAGCATTAATGGGTTTAATTTCTACAGCAATTTTGCTAGATCCATTTTATTTGAGTTATGAATTAATTGTTCCTCTTCCAATCATGCTTAGTGGATGGCTTGCAATTTATGGAGATATTGCAGGGGTACTAAATCCTTCACAAGATGGCATTGGCCACTTTGCCCATATCGGTGGATTTATCTCAATAGGATTATTAATGTTCTTAATTGGAATTGATGAAAGATCAAAATTAAAAAGAGGATTAATCATAAACATAATCTCTGTGGTTATTGGAGTTATCCTATACTTTCTGGTTGTTCAATAGGGTTATTTAAACTTGTTTTTGCCCCAGACCTGATGAGTTACTTGAAATGATAGTACTTTAATTTTATTCTGCTAAATCAGAGATTGATAAAACTCAAAGAAAACTTTTCGGACGCAATTTTTCCACACTTTGTATGGGAAAATAAACTAACAGTTATTAGGCTCAATTTTTTTCGTTCCTTAGATACAACTCTGTAAATGCTTGCGTTAGAAATACTAAAACTCTATGTAAGTGGGGAGAAAATTAGGATGCTAGTCTTATCTCTATTCTTTCTTTTCCAGAACCAATATTTTTTCGTTGCAATTCAAGATTCCCTATTTCACCTGTTGATTTAGGATGCGTTCCTCCACATGGCATTTTCCATTCTTCACAAGTCCACCATCTTAAATCTGGTTTTTGTTCATCATCTCTGATAATTAGGGCATGGTTTTCTAGAAGAAATTTATTTACTCTCTCCTGTATATCAGGAAGAACATCATTTAATGGCTTGTCATACACAAAATCAATACGAGCTTTTTCTGCTGCAATATGTGAGCCAATGATTTTCAACTTTCCCAATTTTTCTATAACAAAATAATAGACAATATGAGCCGCTGAATGAAGTTTTCGTAATTTTTCCCTTCGTTTTTCATCGATTTTAACTTCTACTTCATCGCCAACGTTAAAATCAGGCTCTTTTTCCAATTCGTATTCAATATCAATAATGTTTTCTTTATCTCCTTGTTTTACTGCTTCAAGAACTTTAATCCCGCCAATCGTGCCTTGATCTGATTCTTGCCCACCAGAAAAAGCGAAGAAGATGGTTTGGTTTAATTTCACCTTATTTCCGTTTATTTCGGTGACGGTAGCAGCGCACTCTGTTTGATAAGGATCTGCCCAGAATAACTTTTGTGTCATTCTACATCCCTTCCAATCGTTTAATCCTTTCTTCGATAGGTGGATGCGTGCTAAACAGACTCTGCAGCCAGCTGGAATTGTTGCGCCGAAACGGAATTGAAATATACAATGGGGCGGTGGCCTTATTGGCGGTATCAACCAGGGGATCTGGATCATTCTTGATTTTGTGTAAAGCATCAGCTAAGCCTTTTGGATATCGAGTCAGTAAAGCGCCAGAAGCGTCAGCCAGAAATTCACGTTTTCGTGAAATTGCTAATTGAATTAATTGCCCAATGAGGGGAGCGAGAACTGCTAAAATGACTCCTAATAAAATAAACAATGCGCCACTACCATTATCATCTTTTCTCCCTTGCTTGCCACCCCACAAGAAACTGCGTAATAAAAAGTCAGATAATAATACTGCAATTCCCACTAACACTGCTGCGAGCATCATCACACGAATGTCAAAATTCTTGATATGTGACAGCTCGTGGGCAAGGACTCCTTCTAATTCTAATTTATTCATCTTTTTCAATAATCCGGTCGTGACGGTAATGGAGGCGTGCTGTGGATCTCTGCCGGTGGCAAACGCATTCAAGGCAGAATCGTCAATGACATACACTTTAGGAACTTGGGGCAAGCCGGCAGCAATTGCTAAGCCTTCAACAGTATTGAGTAATTGGGTATATTCTGGTTTTTGTGCTTCTTGTGCTTTGCTCATGGATAAGATGAACGAAGAGCCGTGATAATAACTGATGAGAAAATAAGTTATACCGATGATGATTGAAAAGATAATGCCAAACCACTGATTCCCATAGAATGCCCCTAAACCTAAGCCAAGGAGAATAATCAAAGCAAAGAAGATCACAATGAGCAGTGAAGATCTCCAGCGGTTTGCCGCAATTTCGTCATACATTCCCATGGCTCAGAACTGCACTTTCACATTCTCCCGCTCTTGCCCTTTGGTCTCAAAAAATTCTTTCACCTGAAAGCCAAATAGCCGGGCAAAGAAATTTTTAGGGAAAACTTGCAGGCTTTCATTATATTCCATCACGCTGTCATTATAAAACTGTCTGGCATAGGCAATCTTCGATTCAGTACCAGACAACTCTTCCTGTAATTGTTTGAAGTTTTCGTTGGCCTTGAGCTGAGGATAACTTTCAGAGACGGCGAAGATGGATTTAAGCGCCTGCGTAATCTGGTTGCTGGCCTTCACTTTATCTTGCATTGAGCCAGTTACAAGAGATGCTCTGGCTTTGGTGACATTTTCGAGCACATTCTTCTCGTGCTTCATGTAGCCTTTGACTGCTTCTACTAAATTAGGAATGAGGTCGTAGCGACGTTTTAATTGTACATCAATCTGTGACCAAGCGTTGTTGACACGCATCCGCAGGCGAATCAGGCTGTTGTAAAGATAGATGAGGAAAAGAACAACGATTGCTCCGGCAATAATCATCCAAGTTGTTGTTGACACCATAATTTCATTTTAATATGACCTGCTGTTTTTAAATCATTCTGTTTCTTTTTGAAAATAGCAGAAAGATGCTCTACACTTTCATCGACCTCAATCTTTGACACCGTGCTTCCGTGGCAGGATGTGTTGAAAACAAGTTTAACATTGATTTCCCCTTAAACGGATTATGGATAAACAGATGCGCTGTCGCATTGGTCGTTCCCACTGCCTGAAAAGGATAATGGGCAACATTCTTCTCAATTTTTTCCAATGCTCGCGCCAACGCTTCTGGATCTTTCACTAGTTTTGCGCCAGTTTCATCTGCTAAATATTCTCGTGAACGGGAGATTGCCATCTGAATAATCATCGCCATTAATGGTGCAATAATACTTAATACCAATATTTCAATCAAACCCCCGCCGCGTTCATTATCTTTTCCACCAAACCCGCCAAAGATTGCACCCCAGCGAGCAATCATCGCGATATAAGATATGACCCCCGCAATCGTCGCGGCAATCGTTGAGATTAAGATGTCACGATTCTTGACATGCCCTAATTCATGAGCCAGAACTCCACACAATTCTTCTTTTGTTAATAATTGTAAGATTCCGCGGGTGACAGCGACAACGGCATGGTCAGGATTTCTTCCCGTCGCAAAAGCGTTGCTTTGTGGAGTTTCGATAATGTACACTTTGGGCATCGGCAAACTGGCTTTTTTGGCAATGTCTTCAACAATGGAATAGACTAACGCCTGTTCTTTCCTCTCTGCTTCTTTGGCTTTGTACATCCACAACACAATTTTAGCCGAGAACCAATAGGATACAAAATTAAGGATGCCAGCAAAGAGCAAGCCAATGAGTAAACCGCTTCTACCACCTAATAAACCACCAATGGCAATTAACAGTCCCGTCAATCCACCTAAGAACAGCACCGTTTTAATCTGATTTTGAATCATCATTTACTTTATGAACAGGTCGCTTTTAAATGTTGTGAAGATTTTTTTCACATGGAGATAGTATGAGGCCACACCGCCCAGAAGAAACAAGGTGATGCTTATAAGCCAACTCATGTGGATACCTCCTAACAGATAGCCGAAGAGAAAACCGACAATGATCAGGACAACAGGAAGAATAGGTTCATGAGCATGCTTGATATATAACACTCTTCCCGCCAGTCCGCCACTTAACAACAGCGTCAGGTAGCTTAGAAGGGAGTAGCGAAGAAGAATGGCAAAAAAAAATCCCACAATGAGAAAGAGGACAGCAATAAGTTCAACCCAATGCCGATGTGGTTTAAACGCCATGGTAGATTATTTTTCTGAACCGATCAATAAGTAAATTGCCCCATAGACCACTCCCAATACAATAGAGACAATTAACCCTATTTTTGTCCTGGTGAGCAATAAGACTGAAGCCAGCGCACTTAACGCCACACCAAAAACGTAGAGCCCTCGTGAGCCAAAAAAGATGGCCAGCCCATCGAGTTGTGGAATGGGAATTAAAGACGTAAACGCCATGATTAAGTTTAACGTAACTCCTTTACTAAACAGATAACTGCTGGGGAAGAAATACCAGCCGACCGCAAACAAGGCAGCCATCATTAAATTTCCCAGAACACCCCAGTAGGCAATCAGGCCATTATGCCAGTACGAAAAGCCGTAGCGAAACTCACCCAGGCGCTGTTTGACCATGAACATGGACATCATCGTTCCCGCTAAGACGACGGTGAAGCGTCCTTGGCTGATAAAAGCTAACGCTA
>JAHFRS010000020.1 GCA_023266155.1 archaeon | reverse complement strand
TTAACTTATACCATTTCTTAAACCACTGTACACAGAGCAGGAAAAAGAAACTGAGTTACACTATTGTCCGGAATCTAAAAAATTGTCGTATTTGTTTAGCTTTCTAACGTGAAACGCTACCGTCTTCTCGCTTTCGCTACTGTAATGAGTAGGCTGACGTTCTCCGTAGGTCAAGTCACTTCGTTCGTGAGTTGCCTGCGAGTAACAGCCATCCCTCTTGTCAGCTCGAAGTTCACTTCGAAAAAGCTCGACCTAAGGACGGTAGCGTTTCAATGAGCTAAACAAATACAAATTGTCGAAAGATTTATATTCAAAGCAGCTTTAATAGCCCCTATGACCAGTACAACAGCATCTGACCGGAAATTCAGGAAATCCTTGGCAGAAGCACGTAAAGATCCGACCTTTCATCGGGATATTCGTAAGTTTATTAAAGTTACTACCGGCGTCTATAGGTTAAAAGATTACGGAATGGATGCGTAAAGCTAGTTTCTGAATTTCTTCAGTAAGTCCGCATAGTGCAGGAACGAGGGTGTCCTAAAATTTTCATTGATGTTGATGTGGTGATAGCCTTTCATCGCCGTCTTCCCCAGCATTGTTCTTTGGTCGTTTGAATACACAATATCCAATCCGTTAAAACTGGCACAGGCAACAATCATAAAATCAATGCGAATGTTGGTATCCCAGCCGTAAGTCCCGCCAAGATTGCGGTAATGGTCAAAATATTTCTTTGCTAAATTATTGATCTCAATAGAATTTCTTAAATAGTGGCCCCCGGTGACTCGGTCATACATATTTAACAAGAGGATTCTCGCTTTCCGGCTGGCTCTCGTCACTTTAGGAATATTTCGAATCTCTTTTCTAATGGGAGGGAAATCGTAGACGATAAAATCTTTCTCCAGCCTGATCTTTTCTTCTATTTGCTCAGCATCAGGCTCCTCTAATAAGTCCCCATAAATATTAGTATCAAACAATACCCTTAACATAGTGGTAGAGAAAATGTCGTGAATTGATAAATCTTTGTGGTCTTTTAGCTCTTTTTTTTCAAACTTCTTCACGTCCTTAACTTATACCCTTTCCTGAACCACTGCACACAGAGCAGAAAGAAAAACAGTGTCAGGATAAATACTAACACCATTGAAAATACCAACGATACATCTGCCACGCCAATGAGACCATACCGAAACCCATCGACCATATAAAGAATGGGATTGAACCTTGCTACTCCACTCCAGAACGATGGCAGCGAGGAAATGGAATAAAATATTCCTCCCAAATAGGTCAAGGGAGTAATGATAAACGTCGAAAAGACGTTCACGTTATCCCAATTGCTGGCCCATAAGCCGGTGGCAATCCCGGCAAAAGCAAACAATAATGAGGCCATGAGCATAAAATAGAGCAGAATGGGAAGATGATGGATGGAAAAAGGCACAAACCAATAACTAACCGCCAAAATACTGATACCAACGATCATCGCCCGAAGGACAGCGGCAATCGTCAGAGCTAGAATAATCTGCCAGTAAGATACGGGAGCAACGAGATATTCCTGAATGTTGCCTTGGAATTTAGAGATGTATAGTGAGCTGGAACTGTTATTGTAAGCGCTCATGATCATCCCCATCATCACGAGACCGGGAATGATGAATTGTAAATAGGAAATGCCAGCCACAGGCGTAATCCTTGAACTCAGGGAATAGCCAAAAATCAGGATAAAGAGTACGGATGTAATCACGGGGGGAATAAGTGTCTGCTGCCACACTCGCAGGAAACGGCGCACTTCCCGTTCAATCAGGGTCATAAAACCGATAAAGTTCATGGTGTGGTCAAGTGTAAAAACACGTCCTCCAATGTTGTCCTGCTGGTTTCTATTTTTTCAATGGGAAGATGAGCGTTTTGGATCGCTGAAAGAATCGAAGAAAAAGAATCTTTTTTAGGATTAAATTCCAGCGTGAGGGTGTGGTTTTGCCGTCGAGCGTGATATTTTTGTAATGAAGAAGGAACAGACATGATGGCTTTCGTCAAGAACAACGTGATTCTTTCCCGTTCCAATAATCCTAATAATTTTTCTTTGTGATCCATGGCCACAATTTTGCCTTTATTGATGATGGCAATGCGCTTACACAACTCTTCCGCTTCCTCAATGTAATGAGTCGTCAGGAGGATAGTGATGCCCTGTTGATTGAGTTCACGAAAATAATTCCAGAGCAATTTTCGCGTTTCGACATCAACGCCTGCCGTCGGTTCATCCAAGATAAGAATTTTGGGATTATGAATCAAGGCTCGGGCGATCATCAGTTTTCGTTTCATGCCGCCGGACAATTCCCTCACTTTAGCATCTTTCTTTTGCCATAAATCAAGTTGACGCAGGCGCTTCTCGATTCTTGCCGGCCGTTCTGATTTTGGCACAGCGAAATAGCCGGCGTTGAAATAGAGGACATTATAGGCTGTCTCAAACAGGTCCATATTGAATTCCTGCGGGACTAGGCCAATGAACGCGCGGGCTTGCTGATACTCCCGTACAACATCTTTGCCAAAAAGCAAGACCTTCCCTGCTGTTTTATGAGCGAGACCCGTCAGAATGTTGATAGTCGTTGTTTTTCCAGCGCCATTAGGCCCCAGCAGAGCAAAGAATTCTCCAGACTTGAGTGAGAAGGTTATTCCATTCAGCGCAGCCGTGCCGGGAGGATAGGTCTTGGTAAGGTTATGGATGGTGATTGCTTCAGTCATTCACACGTTGAAACAGGAAAAAGAATATAAAGGTTGCGAAGCAAGTATCCTCTGCAAGATGGTCAAGTGGGATATTCCTCCCTGCGGTCGGAAATCCCACGATAGGGAGCAAGTGGCGCAGGAAGAGGAAGTTAAGAAATCTACACACCAGAAATAACAAAGTGACATGCCCCTCTACACCGAATCTCTTATCTGGTACCTGTTCCTGCTGGACTGCCTCGTCTATAACATCGTTGCTTGGATACCAGGGAAAAAAACAAGGACAGGGTACAGAAAATGGCCACAGAAAACCCATTGGCTGTCAGATTATTTCCCGATCAATAAATTTTTAGGGATAGTATACTTTTTTTTTATCCTCTGGACCGGCTTCCTGCTCTATCGCATGCAATTACTGGGATTCTATTGGGGCAGGTAAATTCTGCGAAAGTAAAGCTCGAGAAGCCCCATTAATATACCAGCGTACTTTTTCAATATCGAGGATGTTAATGCCGGCAGCTTCTTCCCGTAACTTTCCCTGTGCGTCAATGCTGAATGGTTCATGATACTGTTCTTGAATGAGTTTTATCCTGCTCTCGACATTCCCGCCATCAAACCCACCGGCAAGCCCTATTCTGATATTGGGCAGAGCGGCATTCAGTTCCGTCAGCAGTTCCAAAGCTCGTTCTGAATCATACGAAATACCGAAACCACCAGAAGGATCAATCAAAGTATATTGCACCAACCCATCGTACGATCGTGATTTCTGCACAATCTCTGCCACCGACAATGAATCCATGCCCCGGTTTGATAATTGCAGGACAATGTGCAGCTCGGGAAAATCATGTCGTATCTCTTCGATTTTATCAACGGGCGGCCATTCCATGTTAAGCTGTACAGCCCGACAAAGGCCTCTTTCATACATCTGGTAAATCGTCAAGAGGTCACGAATTTGTGCTGGGAGTGTTTCAAGATTGTTGGTGTGGTAATGCATCATCGGCAGATATCCCTGAGGAACCTGACGAGCCAGATAGGTCAAATCTTCAGCGGCAGGAGATTTTTTCCCTGATACATTTTTTTGTTTCAGTCTCGTTTCAGAGACTAGAAAGCCAAACATGGGAAGATAGGAGCTTTCATAAAATCCATTCTCACGAAAAAATTTTCCTGTCACTTCAATTTCGCCTTTGGTCTTGAAGCCGGTAATGCCGACATATGGTGATGCTTTCATAGCTGGGGTGGATAAAATGAAGTTTATTAAGTTTTAGGAACTGAAATCAATAGGTTTGATTATGGAAAAGCACTGTCTTTTTTGTGAGTGATGGCGAGGCCAAGATGGCTGCCGAGAACAGTGAAAGTTTATGAGAATTCATTGGTGCTTTCCTACGATTACCAGTATCCTGCTTTGGATGGATTCTACAACTTGAAAGCACGAGACAGCCGGCCTGCCATCACTCACTTTTTGGACAGTGCCTACGGAAAGCAAAACTTAAATACTGTACCAGTATTCTTCTCATTATGAGAGAGAACATTCGTGCCAATCATTTCCCTCTGGTTTCTTTTCTGCTACGTATTGCCATCGCCGTGCCTTTTCTCTATGCCGCGATCTCTGCCACACTCCAGCCGGAGAACTGGATGGGATATTTTCCAGTGTGGTTACAGGCCATCATTCCGGGAACAATCTTATTAGTGGGATTCTCATTGTATCAAGTAACTCTCTCCATCTGGTTATTCTCAGGCAAGAAAATGTTGTACCCTTCATTACTTTCAGTATTGACGCTGCTGGCGATTACAACTGCTAACATCACTTTGTTAGATATTGTGTTTCGTGATGTAGGCTTACTGTTTGCGGCCATAGCATTAGCGGTTATACATTGGCAGGATCGTTAATATGATGGCTATGCCTTTTGTTGCCTCATTTATCCTTTTGAGTATTACCGGTCTGCTGATCAGCGGGTTCTTAATCAGAAAACATTATCTCAAACAAAAGCAGCCCTTAGTTTGCCCATTGAATCATGATTGTAGTGTTGTGGCCGAGAGTAAATGGTCTCATATTTTCTATGTAAGGAACGAAGTGTTGGGATTTTTGTTTTATGCGGCACTGTTAGTGGGAATGGTCATGGCTTTATTCTTGCCGCAACTGGTTATGATTACCAAATTAATCTTAGTAGCTACTGCTGGCGGCCTCTTTTTTTCTCTTTTTTTGATTTTCGTGCAGGTTAAGGTGATTAAAGATTATTGCTTTTATTGTTTGTTGTCGGCAGGGATAAGCCTCATGCTGTTTGTTAATAGTTTTGCGTTGCTGTAAAAGTAAGATACATAATGATAGTTCTGCCTTACGAAGAAAGAGCATGCTTAATAATTTCCAGATTACAGCTGTGCTTTTCAGTGCACCATTGTTCGCACTTTTCTGCCCATGATCTTGTGGGGTAAGTTAGATTACAGGCGGTGCAGAGATATGATTTTTTCCCCGGTTTTTGAATGAGTTTCACCATCTCTTCACTCAAAACGCACGGCTATATAAAAATAACGAAAAGGGAGGTGAGAAAAGATGGTGAAAGACCAGGTATCCCAATTATTTTTTCTTGCAAACGATCACAAACTTGTGAATTCCCCATAGAAAATGCTCAATGTGAATAATCTTAAATCCTGAACTCTCCAGCGATCGTTTCAGCAAAGTCATGGGTGGAATTTTAGCCAGAAACACAGCATAATTCTCCTGCCCCGGAGGACCTTGATACTTAATTTTAGTGTCGTCTGACGAAGCATCAGGAACATCCAGAATTAAGATGCCTCCAGACTTAAGCAGACTAGCCGCTTCAGCAAAAGCAGTATCCACATTATGGCTTACCTCGCAGATAACGTGCCACATCATTATGATGGCAGAGAAATGTTTCCGGCGAAATGGTTGATTGAAAAGGCTGGCAATCAAGAACCGATCTTTGTACGAGGGATTATCAACTCTGGCTCTCAAAATCAAATGAGAAGAAACATCAATTCCATACATATTATACCCCATCTTCAAGAGTGGATGGGTAAGACGTCCCAAGCCGCAACCAACATCGAGAACCGGACTCCCTTTTGGAACAACTAACGTTTTGGCGATAAATTCTAGCTCACGGGCAGTGCAAGCAGTTTCTTCTGCCCGTGTTAAAAACATCTGCTCATGTGAACGGTAAAATTCCTGGGCGGTAAGGACGTGCTGACGTTCATCATCAGACAACGGTTGCCCTGCTTCCAGCTTTTTGAGAATAGTTTCAATCTTTTTACGAGGAAGAGTATCATCAATAATCACTTTTTTCCCGGTCTCAAATATCTTCTCGGCGTAGAGAAAAGAACCAACACCAACTTGCTTCAAAGAGATTATATCTGTGGTAAAATTGATCGTCTTTATTATTCTTTCATCATCTTTCAAATAGGTAGTAATATTCTTCTTATCATCCATGGGGCATCTCGTTGACCAGCATTTCTTTGTTATTATAAATAATCTCCTGATTTTTCAAGGGGATTTCTGTGGAGATCCTCTCCAGCAACTCAAACAATTCATTGATGCTCTTGGTGACTATCTCAAATTCCAGATCAGCATAGCCATACGATTCAGTGATATAAATGATCTGCTGTTCATGGGAAAGTATCTCATGTAACTTCTTCTTTTGCGCTGGATCGAGCAGATGAAGCAAGATTTTAAAGTGGGTAAATCCCAAGGCGGTGTGATCTATCAATGGAACAAACCCAATAATCACTTTGTTTTTCAGCATTTTCTCCAGATGATAATGGACGGTAGTCGCAGACGTATGAATATTTCGGGCTAATTCCAGGAGTGGAACTCTTGCGTTACGGAGCAATTCTTTTAGAACCTGCCAATCAATTTTATCCAGAGCTAAAGCAGGTTCAAGGCTGGTCTCAAGAGTATAGTGCTTGCCGTTTGTCTTCTGGGCAGACAGAAAGTTAGGAGGAAAGTGATGGATGGAATTCACAATGGTAATGAGCATATTCTGAATATTTTTTGCAAAATGAGTTTGAACTTTGTTTACAATGGCAAAGAATTCAACCTGATGCTTTACCCTAAATGTTGCCACGACGTCCCAATTTCCCTGTAATTCCACCAGCCAATTTATTTCAGGGATTGTTCGAAAGAAAGTATGCCAGTCAGTCGGATTTTTATGGTTGAATTTCAGCTGTATCCGATAGAGCATATAGTCCATGCGTGAAAAATTAATGAGCGGGATAAACTTTGTGATAATTCGCTGTTCTTTGAGCCGTTCAATACGATAGAGGACTACTTCTTTAGACGCCCCTACTTTTTTTGCTAGCTGATTATTGCTAGCTCTGGCATGGAGGAACAGTTCATGGATAATTTTCTGATCTAGTTTGTCTAATGGCATAAATTGTGCTTATTTTTTATTATTTATATACTTTTCTATTATTTTTTAGTTAAATAGTAAAAAAAGAAACAACAAGATTGATATATCATATAAGTTATAACTAAGCAGTAACAAGATAATTGAAACCAAAAAGATGGAGGAAACTAAAATGGAAAGAAGAGATTTCGAGTTGTACTTATTGATATTAGAACAAAAAGGGGTTGACTACGTAACTCTCGTACGTAAATTTACACCAGAGCAACGAGTAAGGTATGATCAGCTCTTTGAACAAATGCTAGATGAAGAAGCCACTTTTTATGGCGATAGATTACCTAGAAAAGATGAGCTCGTTTTCAAAGATCAAATATGGCCAGGATTAAAAGGTGGGAAATACATGATAATCGCCGCTTTAGGTGGTGATGAAGCGCTAATCAAACTAGTAGAGTCTTACTATAATTTAAAAGATGGAAAATACAAAAAATTAGAGTTTTACCATAATTTAAAAAAAGATGGAGAACACAAAAAATAATGGATAAAAACTTATATGAGAAAATAGGAGATGTAAAGAAATTTGACTCTGCCGCTCTTGTACATAACTTTACACCAGAGCAACGAGCCAGATACAATAAAATTTTAGAACTAACACTAAATGAAGAAGCCGCTCTATATGGTGAAAGATTACCGGCTGACGTTGAAGAACATCTCAGAGTAGAAATTCTAGAGAGAGGAAGAATTTTGTCCTGTCCTGCCGATGCCACCCCTGAAGATATTTTAGGGTTAGATCACAATGCCACCTACGCAGAAGCTAAAGTAAGATATCGACGAATCGTCTTTGCAATCCATCCCGATAGGTTTGGAAAAGAACACCAACAATATCAGTCCCTCGCAAACTCATTATTAAAGCGGGTAAATAACGCCTGGGAACAACTAAAAAAGGATTTGCCGGAAAGATAAATCACCAATTCTTATGAGTCGACCACAACACCTGTATTAACGGTAAGATTACTCCCTATTACCACACAAAAACTTCTTTTCCCCACCACAACCTTTAAATATATGAAGAATATTTCATATGAAAATGATTTCATCTAAGCACTTCGGCGCCTATAAACTGTTCTTTGGCACGTTGGCAAACCATACCCGCCTCAAGATTGTCAACAGCCTGCGTGATGGCAAAAAGAATGTGACAGAGATCTGTAAAGATACGGGATTTGAGCAGAGCTTGGTGTCACACCATCTGAAGATGTTGGAATATCATGGCATGGTCTTCATGGAAAAAGACGGCAAATATCGCTATTATCAATTAAACAGCAAGACCATCAAACCGTTACTAGAACTCATTGATGCCCATCTGAAAGCATATTGCTGTAAAATATTAATGGGAGAACGATAAATGAAAAAAAGGCAGGAAAACGCAACAGAAAAAATTACCTTCCCCATCCAGGGGATGCACTGTGCCAGTTGTGCTGGAAAAATTGAGAACGCTATCTTGAAAATAACAGGAGTTCAGAAAGCTACTGTCAATTTCGCCACGGAAAAGGCCACGATTGAATTTGTGCCCGATAAAAACATCCCTGCCCGCGTTCAGGAAGCTGTAGAAAAAATAGGATATAAAGCAATGCTTATACCTGCAACCTCCACGATAGCAACTTTATATTTGAAAATCATTGGGATGGACAACCCGCATTGTGCCACAACCATCGCCCACGCCATTGAAAATCTTCCTGGTGTTAGAGGAAAGGAACTATCCATCACGGAAAAAGCCGTTATTAGATATGAATCACAAAAAATATCTCCTCAGAAAATAAAAGAGACCATTCAAAACTTAGGATATACACCGATAGAAGAGACCTCGTTTACCGAAGATACGGAAAGGGAAATACGGGAACGGGAAAGCCAGAACTTAAAACGGAGAATGTTGATTGCAGTTATCCTCTCAATCCCATTATTTGTTCTGACAATGCTGGTGCCGCTGCTCAAGATCCCCTTGCCATCTTTTCTGGAAAATAATCTTGTCACCATTGAGTTTATTCTCGCCACACCCGTGATGTTGGCGGGATCGTTATTCTTCTCTCGAGGCATTATAGTTTTATGGAAGACAAAAACTGCGACGATGGATACTCTGGTAGCCTTGGGGACAGGAACGGCATACGTCTATTCAATAATTATTTCTGTTTTTATTATACTAGGAAAGCCAGGCTATACTGCCCACCAATTATATTATGAAGTTGCAGCATTGTTGATCAGTTTTATCCTTCTGGGTAAGTTTCTGGAAGCTAAAGCTAAAGGAAAAACTTCAGAAGCCATTAAAAAACTTATCGGCTTAAAACCAAAAACTGCATTGGTTATCCGCAAAGGCAAAGAAATGGAAATACTGATAGAAGAAGTGCGTGTCGGCGAGGTTATCATCGTCAAGCCTGGACAGAAAATTCCGGTTGATGGCATCGTGCTGAGCGGCTCTTCTTCCATTGATGAAAGTATGGTGACAGGCGAAAGTATTCCGATAGAAAAGAATAAAGGAGATAGAGTTATTGGCGCGACGATGAATAAGACCGGAACCTTTACGTTTAAAGCCACCAAGATCGGCTCGGAAACTTTGTTGGCCCAAATTATTAAGCTCGTTGAGGAAGCACAAGGTAGCAAGGCCCCGATTCAGAAGTTAGCTGACCAAATCTCTGCATATTTTGTTCCGGCAGTGATGGGAATTGCCCTTCTCTCTTCTATTATCTGGTATTTTACTGGAGCGCCCGTGTCATTTGCTATCACCACGTTTGTCGCTGTTTTGATCATTGCCTGCCCTTGCGCCTTAGGTTTAGCGACACCAACCGCCATTATCGTGGGAACGGGAAAAGCGGCAGAACAGGGAATCTTAATCAAAAGTGCAGAAGCTCTGCAGAAAGCGCAGGAGATTGACACGATTATCTTTGATAAAACAGGAACGCTGACGAAAGGAAAGCCGGAAGTGACGGATGTTCTGCCCCAAAATGGTTTTACCGAGAAAGAAGTGTTATTGTCGGCAGCAATAGCCGAGAAGCGCAGTGAGCATCCTTTGGGTGAAGCGATTGTCAAGAAAGCAACAGAAAAAAAGATATCAGTGCCTGATCCTGCTACATTCAAAGCCTTGACGGGGAGAGGTTTAGAGGCATCTTCCCATAAAAAGAAAATTATTCTGGGAAATCGGCGATTGTTCAAAGAGAAAAATATTGCTACTAGAAAGATCGAGAAAGAGCTACAGCGCCTAGAAAATGCTGGTAAAACAGCCATAATTTTAGCCATAGATTTAAAGATAGCCGGAATTATTGCCGTTGCGGATACATTAAAAGAACATTCACGTGAGGCAGTAGAACAGTTGCAGAAATTGGGAAAGGAAGTGGTGATGATTACCGGCGATAATGCGCGAACAGGAAAAGCGGTAGGGGAACAGCTAGGAATCAGTGTGGTTTTGGCGCAAGTATTGCCTGCAGAAAAAGCTGCTGAAATCAAGAAACTACAACAGCAAGGCAAGAAAGTAGCTGCCGTGGGCGATGGTATCAATGACGCCCCTATGCTGGCACAAGCAGACGTAGGAATCGCGATTGGCTCAGGGACAGATGTGGCCATTGAGACGGGAGATATTGTGCTGATCAAAGAAGATCTGCGGGATGTGGTCACGGCCATGGATTTAAGCAGGTACACGATGAGAAAAGTAAAGCAAAACTTATTCTGGGCTTTCTTTTACAACGTGGTGGGCATTCCGGTAGCCGCTGGCGTGCTTTATCCATTGACGGGCTGGCTGCTTAGTCCCGTCATTGCGGGTGGAGCGATGGCATTCAGTTCCGTCTCTGTCGTCAGTAATTCATTGTTGATGAAACGATATAAACTAAGGATAAAATGAAATGAGGAGGGGAAAAAATGGTAACACAGAATTTAGGAAAGTTGGACAGAATCTTTCGGTTTGTATTAGGAGTAGCGTGGTTAGGGCCTTGGGCGCCACAGTTTCAGGCGATGTGGCTGAACTGGCTGG
>JAHFRS010000113.1:2336-4567 GCA_023266155.1 archaeon | reverse complement strand
TGGGCAAGGGCAAGGTCGGGCTCAACTCAAGGGCCAGGCGGATATCTTTTAATTGATAACTGGCATGATTTCTAAGATGAAACGTAATTGTACCATCCTGCCCGGGCTCTAATGAGGAAGTTTCAACTTTCTCGACTTCCAGCGTGGATTCGATGGACTTGATCAGAATGGGAATATCAACATCTTGATTTATCGTTGCTGAGGTGAGTCTGACGCCGATAGTTTCGTAGCGGGTTACCGCGGTGGCACGTACATGAACATTCCAATTTAACACGATGGATTGTCCGGGAGCAAGCATAGGAATGGTTCGATCTTCGCGGTCAACATTGAAACTTCCCGGAAAGGTAAGGTCCACGGCGAGATTTTCAATGGGCGTGGGATTACTATTGGTAATTTTTAATGTCAACGGAAAGAACGTTCCGGGGATAACGGCAGGTGGAGCATTTGCTTCGGTCATAACAGTGGCACCTTGAACGGCGGTAACTAACAATGTTACCAACAATAACAATACAATCATCAATATTCCTATTTTTTTCATGTTATCCTCCCACGATTTGACCATCTCTCAAAGTAATAGTTTTTTGAGCATATTTTTTCATGGCCGGGTCATGAGTTACAATGATAATGGTTTTACCTTGGCCATGCAATCGTTGAAATAGTTCCATAATTTTAGTCCCGGTGACGGAATCGAGATTACCTGTCGGCTCATCGGCTAAGATAATCTCTGGATTGTTGGAAAGGGAACGGGCTATGGCGACACGCTGCTGCTCTCCTCCTGATAATTGGTTGGGGCGATGGAAAAGACGGTTTCCCAGTCCGACAAAGGTGAGTAATTCCCGTGCTCGAGCTTCCCTAGTGGCCTGACTGGCACCCTGAAAGACCATGGGAAGGGTGACATTCTGCAGCGCCGTAAGGGTAGAAATCAAATTAAATTTCTGAAACACAAAACCAATGGTTTTTCCACGAACATGAGCCAGTTCATCAGCTGAATAGTGGGAAATATTTTTGCCATTGAGTTGGATCTTTCCTTGAGTCGGAGTGTCCAGACAGCCCAGCAAATTCATCAACGTTGATTTGCCTGATCCACTGGGCCCCAAAATAGCCTGGAATGAATTTTGAGGGATGCTTACAGTAACACCTTTGAGCGAATGCAGCGGCCCGCTCTCCAGCGTATACGTTTTCCAGACATTCTGCAGAGCGATCATATTCTTGGAAATAGATAACAGAACAGCTATTTATAAATGTTATGTTAAAAATACTACTTTAGAATAACTATCAACTTACGGTCTGATGGCTTTGTGCAGATATTCCTGTATCCTTCTGGCAGCCTGTTCGGCGGTGATCTGAGTCGTATCAATCACCAAGTCATAATTTGTTTCATCCCGATGATCTATTTGGTAATACTTCCGGTAGCGGAACGCATCATTTTCTTCCCGCATTTTTATTTCCTGCTTTAATTCTTCCAGTGAGGTTATCTTGGCTTCATTTCGTTCTTGTTCGGTTGCTTTGTCCTGAAGATCTTTCCAAATTCTTCTGGCTCCCTCGTCAAAGTCAGCTTTCACATACACTTTAATCGATTCGGGAAGGAAATGGTATTGGGTTCTTCCCTCGACAATCACGATTTTTCCCTGTCGCTCAAGCTTACGAGCCTGTGCTGCCGCCAATTCATCCACTTCCACGTCAGTTTCCGGATGGATTTTAGCGTATTCGTTGAGTTCCATCAGTGTCATGCCTTTCACTTTAGCGAGTCCTCGACGCAAGCCACCAACATAGATCCGTTCGGCGCCTAATCTCTGCATGAGAATTTTGGCGATGGTACTTTTGCCGCTGCCAGGTGTGCCGGAGATGGTAATAATCATAGTTATACTGCCCTCAGAAATTCCTCCCTGCTACATTTTAAGTCATGTTTTACAATTTTATTTAAGAGGCCCCTATCAATCTCTTCTCCGCCATGATTTGGAATAACAGTAGTTCTTACATCAGGAAGTTCAAAAAACATATGGCTTCCTTCCTGACGCTTGCAGATAAATCCTAATCGTTCTAAAACTTTAGCTACCTCTCGAGCATTAAGAAGAGGAAGTTTAGACATTGACTGAAACCTCTTTAAATCTGTGAGATAAATAAGGAACTTCTTGATTTACGCTTCCACCGCTATTTGTTGAACGGCTAAAAAAGTTGAAGTTGGCTCTTCGTTCTCAGTACTATGAAGGTATAATTTAATTGCTTCTTTG
>JAHFRS010000113.1:0-2236 GCA_023266155.1 archaeon | reverse complement strand
TGTGAGATAAATAAGGAACTTCTTGATTTACGCTTCCACCGCTATTTGTTGAACGGCTAAAAAAGTTGAAGTTGGCTCTTCGTTCTCAGTACTATGAAGGTATAATTTAATTGCTTCTTTGGTTCTTTTTATGAGCTCATCATAGGTCTTTGCTTGAGTATGACATCCCGCCAAGCCCATTACTTCGGAAATTAAATAGCCATCTTCTCCCTGTTCTACGATTACACTAAATGTTCGTGCCATCTATTCTTCACAATGGAATGACTTTATAAATCTATCTTACCACTTCATACTCTTTGCCCTTCAGCTCTCCCCGCTGATCATTTACCCATTGCTTAGTCCAGAACCATAACAATTTCCCCAATCCCCACTGCTGGTAACGGCGCATCGAGGTTGTGACGGTCGTCGGCAGGCAATGGTATTTTCCTTGTTGCCTCAATTTTAAAATAAGTTTGCGGTGTTCCCGAACGGCAATTTCTGGATTGTACCCCCCGACGCTGTGGAAATCTTCTTTGCGGCACAATAACGCACCGCTACAGCCCTGATAAAGATGAGTTTGGTTATAGATGTTTTTGAGGCCTAACGCCAAAGAATATTTCCAGGAAGGCAGGTCTGGCCGGGCTTTGGTGGTGGCAACGGAATGCTGCTTATCAAAGTGCTGAAGCATGAGTTCAAGGGCGTTGTTGTCCAACTGCGTATCGGCATCTAGAAACAATAACACTGTTGCCTGAGCATTGAGCGCCCCGGCATTTCTGGCGACACTGACATTAGCTTTCGGCAGGGAAAGGTGTCGCATCTTGGCATCATTATTTTTTTTCAATATCTCTTCCGTCTTGTCAGTACAACCATTGGCTACGACAATCACTTCATAATCAGGCATCGTTTGTTTCTTAACAGAATGGAGAGTTTTTTCAATGTATTTCTCTTCATTGTACGCTGGAATAATGATGGAAATCTTGGGCATCGCCATTCGAGAAAGGGAGGCGTATTAAATGATTGTTATGATTTAAAATACACTTTCTAAACAATATTAAGCTCTCTTCTATGAAAACGGCTTTTAGAGAACTGTTTTTTCAACACCGATAATTTCCCAAACTATTCATCACAACCTTTTTAATGGCCATTCTTTTCTTCCTCTGATGATGAGACTCAAGCTGCGAGATGTCGAAGAGAATTACTATACTGGCGACAAGAATGTCCCCCATATCACCTATACCCGGAAAGAGCTCTATCTGAAAAGTACTCCCCAGGGAATTGTGGATTTAGGGAACCAGCCGGAACTGGAAGAAACCATTAAACTCAACAGTTTTTTCTATGAATCATTATGGCAGCAATATGGCTCGTGTCTGAAACGTACTCTCAATGGAGTGGTGCAGAGAACGACCCAGTCTCATTCAAATCTACAGCCCAACTTGAGCAAGTTGCCGACAGACTTGACGGATCTGCTGAAAAAACTTCCCCTCCATGTAAGAAAAGTGGTGGGGGAAGAGTTTTGAAAAGGGAACAGTTATTGTGAGGATGATTCTGATCGTTCCCGTCGTGCCTTAATTTTTAATGTCAGTTGTTCCTGGCCAAAAGGCACTTCCAAGTTGGAACGGGGATTAAAAACAAAGGGGATGTATTCAGCGATGATAGCCAGATATCCCAGCAGGGGGCTTAGATTCAAGACGGCAATTTTTTCTTCTAGCTCTGAAACAGATTTATCTTTCACAGATGCCGCAAATAGACGCTTGTCTTCGTTTCGCTGGTATTGGGGATAGTGATAATAACACAAATCCCTTAATTCATTCTCTTCTTTGTTTACTTTCTCTTTTTTTTCGTTTACTCTGCCTTCTTGTTGTTTGAGTTTACCGGCTCTCGCTGCAGACATTTGCCGCAATCCCATTTCATGGAAATATAACCTTCGTCTTATTCTATTAGATTCATCTCTCAGAGTAAAATATTCATCAAGTATTTTTTTCCAGTGTCGATTTCTTTCGGCAACAGGAAAGAGGTATTTCTTTTTGGGATTGGTTCCTTCGTATAAAGTTCTGGAAAGTATCGGAATTTTGATTGCGTCTCTTTCTGCTGGCGATAATCCCTGCCACGTCGTTTGTACCCTCTCCAATAGATCTTTTTGTACTTCTGAATGTTCTTTCTTGCAGAGAGCACTGCCGATACGATATTCTTTGAGAGAAACTCTTGTTATCATTCTTTTTATTTGGTGTAACGTCGAAAAATCAGTACGGGCAACAAC
>JAHFRS010000112.1 GCA_023266155.1 archaeon | reverse complement strand
ATTTGGCTCGAGAACAAACTAAGCCCCAGTAGCTTAGCCTGGCGGAGCAGATGGCTGTTAACCATCAGGTCATGTGTTCAAACGTAAAACTGTGTTTATCTAAAGAATGCAGTTTTCTGAATGTCACATCTGGGGCGCTTTTTACAAAAAGTTTTTATAGGGGTATACTATTAAAATGAAAAATGGATTTGACCGATAAATTTGCCGTTGATGAAAAAAATGTTGACCGTTTTGCCCACCAACAAAAAATAATTCCTGACCCTTTTGACGAGACTAAAAGAGGGGTAGCCGTACTTTACTTCCTGCAGCTGGGCGTGATTACGCCGACTATGGAAAGAGTGTTTGTCTTAAAGCCTTATCAGAATGAGGACACTTACCTTTTGGCACAAGTTGATAATACACCCGTCACCAAAAAAGAAGATTTAGGAAAATGGGTCGCGGCGTTGCATCGGCAGAATATTTCTGGAGTTTATGCCTCGATACCAGTACGTGAAAAATATCAAGAATTAATCACGGCCTGGAAGCAGGAAAAGGATCTGGAACCACCGCAATTTCTTCGCGCCAGAGAATAACTTTTTAATTTTTGAGCCCAAGATCATAGATCTTTTCCGCCACTTTCCTCATCTTTTCCAAATCCTCCTCCTTGCTGTTCTTAAACAGCAATTCCCCAAAGCCATGCACCACTATTTCCAATCCCTCAACTTTAACCACCAACAGAATCGGCGTTTCCAGAAGAACTTCAAATTCTTTCTTGATACAAGATAGATTTAATTTTCTCGGAGAAGGTAACTTGGCAGAATACCCTGCCCTAGTTTTACATTTTTCTAAAGTGAATGGTATCATTTTACACTTGAGCTAATTTCCAGAGCAATTCAAAAAACTTCCGATACGATCGAGCCGCCAATTTCTCTTCGATTAAGAATCCGTAGGGCTTGTCAAGATAAATGACGATTCCGACTTTATTTCCGCTGATAACGGTCTCCGTTAATTCCTCAAATTGCCGGCCCGTAAAGCGTACCTGTGTCAATTTCTTTTTCTGCAGCTGTTTCCCCCACGAACGGAGAGAAGCATGAAACAGCAGTTTTGCTTTTATCCGTTTACTGATTCTTTTATTGTGAAAACTTTCCCAAAAATGATCTCCTAACAATTCATTGGCTTTTTGAGGCCCGCCGTAGGCATAATACTCACCTGAATCTGTTTCCAGCAGGAGCTGGAGAAGTTCTTTGACTCCCCGAACTCCTTGAAAAATCGTGGCCCGTGGTTTTTCTTTAGCTAATTTTTGTTGAGCTTCCAATTCCGGCAGAATTTCCTGCAAACGTGTTTTCTTTTCCTCGATAAAATCCAGCAGCACTCGGGGTGAAACGGCTTGATAGTTTTTAATTTTCCCTTCCAGAACGTAGGTCAGCAGTCCTTTTTCCGCTAAGGAATGGAAAGCTCGATGGACCACGGCATTTTGTAATCCTGATTTTTCCACCACCTTGCCGGCAGTGGAAGAGCCTAATTCCAAGAGCGTACGAAATACTTTGATTTCCGCTCCGGTTAATCCTAAGTCTTCTAAGATGGACGTGTCCATGAGGTTGTGAGGTAGTGCGCTAGTGCGATAAATAATCGGCCGTACTTTAAAAATCTTTCTATAGTAGTCACAATTGTGGTTATAAATGTTTAAGTAGTTTCTAGGTTATCACTTCATAGAAACAATAAGAATGGAGGTTAGACCATGATAGGAATGCCGTACGTTAGGAATGGGATGAAATACGTTGCCGGCGCGGCGGTGGGAGCAGCTCTGGGCCTGCTGGCCTGGAATGAATGGTATGTTGAACCGAGAGTACAAAGGCTGGAAGAACAGGTTCTCGCAGAACAAGGAAAAAGAGAACGGCTTCAAAGTACTTTACAGAAATACTCGCTTCCCGTTGATGAGGGGTTCTTGAAGATGACCATCGGAGAAGATGGTAAACCCGTTTTTTGGAATAAATTGCAAGCAGCAGGAGTTCCGATAGACGAATTGTCGAGAGAATATAGATTAGTAAAGAGGTAAAAATGACAAAATTACAGCTGGGAGTTATGGGGGGAGCATTCCGCTATACTCTAGAAGCGCTGGAAGCTGCGTATGTAATCGGAAAAGAAATTGCCGAAGCAGGCGCTGCCCTCATCACCGGCGGAACGACCGGTATCCCTTACAGAGCAGCACAGGGATACAAGACCGAAGGAGGGCTATGGAGCATTGGCATTTCTCCGGCGGTTGATAGAGTAGAACACGTTGAGAAATTTGGAAAGCCTACCGATGCCTATGATGTCCTCATCTTTAGCGGCATGGGCTATGCGGGACGAAACCCGCTCAATATTAGAAGCTGTGATGGTGTCATCTTCATCGGTGGTGAATCAGGAACACTCAACGAATTTACCACCGGGTTGTATGAAGACCGGGTTTTGGGCATATTGGAAAGTGTCGGCGGAATTACGGAGAAGATTAGAGAGATTATGTCTGAATTCAGGACAGATCATGGCAGTAAAGTGCTGTATGATATTCATCCCCAAAACTTGGTACGGAGAGTACTCACGGAAATTCGTGATCGTAATCCGCAGTACTTAGCACATCATGTTTCCCTGGCCACTCCCAACCATAGAAAGGAGGTGAAAGGGGAAAAATGAAGATAAATCAGCACGTACATGTTAATGGGTATGAAATGGGCGCTGGATTAGAAGAAAAACTCCAGGCCTTAGGATTCTGGCCTGATCCTTTTCGTCAGGATAAAAGTCCGGGAATACGGTACATGCCGCCATATCACTATTCGTTTGAAACTGCGGATGATCCAGAAGCAATGCATCTCGCTTTTGAACGAGCAGTAGAAATGCTGGCAGAAGACCATGATTTTAAAGGTTATATTGAATCGGAACATGTTCCCGAGAGGCGAAAGGCTCAATTTTCCCTGCCGTCTTTTGTCGGTAAAATCCCTTTTCCTTTTGAACCCTGTGAAATGATCGAAGCACTTCCGCCAAAATACAAAGCATGTGATATTCATACGAAGCGCCCTTTAGATATTCCCCGAGATGGATTAGATGACTTGTTTCATGCCCATGGTTTTTATGAAGTGCATACTCCCCGGCATCGGATTTACACCATTCAGATAGAAACCATTGCTGATGGCGTGAAAGCCTTTGAGCTGCTCAAAGATTATTTTGGACAAGTCGGAGGAGTAAAACAGATCTACTTAGAAATTACCGCTGGATTCTGGCGAAAACCTTATGATTTTCCCGTTCCTGCTATATTAAAGAGGGGATTCCTGCATCCATTCGGAAAAAGGTAAGATGATTCCGGGAAAAAATCATATCGGTGTTGGTTGTGGTGCTCTGATCATCAATGAAAAAGAGGAAGTGCTATTGGTAAAGCGATCTCTTAAGGCCAGAACTGAACCCGAATATTGGTCCCGCCCGGGCGGAGAAGTCTGCTTTGGTGAGAAAATTGAAGATGCCGTAAAGAGAGAAGTACGTGAAGAAACTGGTTTAGAGGTTGAAGTACTACGGTTTCTAGAAATGACGGAGATGATTGATCCGACTCCAAAGACACACTGGATTACTTTTGGGTACTTAGCGGGAATTACGGGCGGAACACTGGAAAATAAAGAGCCTGATAAGCACGAAGAAGTAAGATGGTTTCCGCTCACGCAGCTGCCAGGATCATGTACCCAGTATAGCATTAACTCGCTGAACGCCTATCGGACTTTCGTTTTACCAAAAGTTTAACCAAAAGTGTTATATATTAGTTCTACATAAATAAAGAATGGTAAGATGACCAAGAAGAAAATCATTGACATTGAAGCCCATGCTCTGTTTCGGATGTTGGAAAGAGGACAGCAGTTTAATTTAAGCTATGATGAAACGCAAGAACGAGCTTTCAAGGCAGTACAAACCGGAAATCTGGCGAAACGAAAACACTTTTCCTCAAGAGGGAAAACGTATTATCACTATTTTCAGGATAACCTCTCATTTTATGTTATCTGTCGGGAACGGGAATTGGAAGAATACCTAAAAATACTCATCAAAACTGTCATCATTGAGGAAGGGAGGGAATAATATGGTAAACAACAAAAGATTATGTGTCAACTGTAACATCCCCATGAGAACAACCATGACCAGCTACAAAGGGATTGAATTGGAAGCATTACAATGCCCAAAATGCCAGGAGAAAATATTTACGGAAGATCTAGCTAAGAAAGCTATTGCCAAGCTGGAAGCCAGACGAGTGGAAACAGAATACCTTAAAAATCCCATTAAAATTGGCCATAGCTGGGGCCTAACTTTCCCGAAAGAAGTGGCCCGATTTTTTCAGTTAGAAAATCCCAAAACCAAGCTGAAATTACACCCGCATCCTGAGCAAGGCAAGATAGAAATTTTAATAGCCTAACAAGGCGCCAAGAAAAAATAAAAAAAGAGATAAAAAATAAGAAATGATGCCACCGACTTACTTCGCCATCCTGCCAATCTCCTCATCACTCAGTTTGGTGTAGCGTTTGGTTTTCACATCGATAAATGCAGCATCCACCCGTTCAACGGTAAAGTCGCCTTTCAAAAACTCT
>JAHFRS010000111.1 GCA_023266155.1 archaeon | reverse complement strand
ATGCTCCCCACCGAAGGTTTCAGAGCAGTGTTGCTTTTAAAAGTTATTGCTGGTGGAATGGGTAGATGCAAACCACTACGTTCATTTCACAAAAATAAAGTTAATGAGTTCAGAAATCACGTCTGATGCTTATTTCTGGCAAGAAACTATTCTATCTTTTGTTGATCCACTTCTTTCTGATATCGGTTACGAAATACTCTGAAATCGTCTGTGGCTTCCTGAGCAAGCTTTCCTACAACCCTACCTACAACCTTACCTGGGTAATAACAGATTGCCGCTCCGGCCAACAGAGCAACGTAGGCGAAAGGGGTAGATACACCCATGGTAGTAACATCGACAAGACCTCTGGCTACAACATTTTGGAGATCAAGTTTATCATTGATGGCTGTGCCGACTTCATACGCAGCGTACCATATCCCCATGAGTCCGGCCGTACCACCAACAGCCATCCCTACTATTGAACCTCTCTCTGCTCCAGGGCCCTTCGCTTTTAGTAGATCAGAGAGATTTTTACTCATCGTTTTGATATGGCAACTTCATTTATATAATTTATGAATTTCCCCGGGGCGGTCAAATCGTCAAAAAACTTGCCACTATTAAGTTAATTCTGAGTATCTGACCGGCATATTTATAAACCTTGAAACTCTCTGTTTTTGAACAGATTATCGACGACAAAACTACTAGCAGTAGTCTTAACATCAAGCCCTTAAAAACCCGGCCATCTGGCCCCTAAAATGCCTGAAACCACCTCGCCAATATCTGCGAAACAGAACTCGGAAAATATTCCTCAAACAGCCCAGTCCAACAGCTATGGCGCTGCCCAAATTCAGGTTCTCGAAGGTTTGGAAGCTGTCAGAAGACGTCCCGGGATGTACATCGGCGACACCATTCTCAGGGGTTTACACCATCTCGTCTGGGAAATTGTCGATAATTCTATTGATGAAGCTCTGGCTGGATTCTGCACTAAAATCAGCATTACCATCCATCATGATAATTCTATCACCGTCGTTGATAATGGTAGGGGTATTCCTGTGGATATCCATCCGCAACTGGGCATCCCGGCAGTCGAAGTTGCCCTCACTAAATTGCATGCGGGCGGAAAATTTGATAAAAGCACCTATAAAGTCTCAGGCGGGCTGCATGGCGTTGGCCTTTCAGTTGTCAATGCGTTATCCATCCTGTTGGAAATCAACGTTAAACGGGACGGAAAAAATCATTATCAGAAATATTCCCAGGGGAAGCCATTGACGAAATTAGCCGTGACGGGAGATACCAACGAAACCGGGACGATGGTTCATTTTCTGCCAGATAACGAAATCTTTACAGAAACGGTGTTTCATTATGACATTCTGGCCAAACGGTTACGGGAATTGGCGTTCCTGAACAAAGGTATTGAAATCAACCTGCACGATGACCGGGACAATAAACAGGAGCTGTTCAAGTATGACGGCGGTATCAAAGAATTCATTACTTTCCTGGATAAGAATAAAACACCGCTGCATGAAGTATTCTATTTCGGAAAAGAAAAAGAAAACGTGATGGTGGAAATCGCCCTGCAGTACAATTCAGGATATCAAGCCAATATTTTTACGTTCGTCAACAACATTAACACCATGGAAGGAGGAACACATCTTTCCGGATTTAAAACTGCTTTAACGCGAGTCATTAATAATCTCGTCAAAGAGCACGCTAACGGTAAAGGGGAATTAAAATTAACGGGTGATGATGTGCAAGAAGGCTTGACGGCGGTCATTTCCGTCAAGGTTCCTGAGCCGCAGTTTGAGGGTCAGACCAAAAGTAAATTGGGCAATGGTGAAGTATTTGGCATCGTCAGCTCGTTGGTGTATGATGAATTAACCAGTTATTTTGCCGAGCATCGGCAGACGGTTAAAATGATTATTGGAAAATGTTTAGAAGCGGCGGAAGCACGGGAAGCGGCGCGCAAAGCACGGGACCTGACCAGACGAAAAGGAGCATTAGAAGGCGCGGGCTTACCGGGAAAATTAGCTGATTGCAGTAATCGTGATCCACAAAAATGTGAAGTGTATCTGGTGGAAGGCGATAGTGCTGGCGGCTGTTTTTCAGGGGATACAAAGGTAGCTCTTGCGGATGGCCGGTCGTTGTCTTTTAAAGAATTGGTTGAAGAACATAAAGCGGGAAAAAGAAATTTTTGTTATACTATACAAGAGGATGGAACAATAGGTATCGAAGAGATCAAAAACCCGAGAAGAACAAAACAAAAAACAAAAGTGAGCAGACTTACCCTTGACAACGGGCAGGAAATTATCTGTACGCCAGACCACCTCTTTATGACTCGAAATGGTTCTTATACAGCAGCAAGAGACCTTTTGGCTGAAGATTCACTCATGCCGTTGCAACGAAAATTATCACACATTGGCGGAAGAATAACTATCGATGGCTATGAAATGATCTTTGATACAAAACTTCATCACTGGATTTTTACTCATGTGCTTGCCGATAAATGGAATATTGAAAATAACATTTATTCTTTAGAAGACGGTTCACACCGACACCATCTCGATTTCAATAAACTGAACAATGACCCCACCAATTTCGCCCGTTTGACTCAAGAGCAGCATCTTCAGCTTCACCGTGATCTCTGTTCCAAGAATTTACATCGGGAGGATGTCATTGAAAAGTGCCGGCAATTAAAGAAGATAAAAAAATTCCGAGAAATGATGAGTGAAAGGATGAAATGGCCAGCAACGAGAAAATTGCTCAGTGAACAAGCACAAGAACAGTGGAAAAACCCATCCTACAAAGAATATATGAAGAAAAAATTCTTACAATTTTATTACACCAATGAAGAATATAGAAAACGTAATAATCAACATCTCCAGAATATTCAGCAGCAGCATTGGAATGATGAAGAAAATAGAAGCACCCAATCAAAGAAAGTAAAACAATTCTTCCAAGATCATCCAGAGCAGAGAAAGCTTCTTTCCGGGATTGCCCGACAGCAATGGCAAAATAAAGAATTACGGTTATGGAGAAAGGAAAAGACTCAAGGGCAATGGACTCCAGAATTTAGGAAGAAAAGAAAAGAAGCTTACAATACTACCTATTTCCTAAAAACCTTGAAAGCGCTACGTGAAGTATATGACCAAAAAGGGGAAATTGATATTTCAGAATATAATAAAATCAGAAGGGAAAGAAATGATAAGACTTTATTGCTATTTGAGACGTTTACGGAACGATTTTTCTGGGGTGATCCCGAAGAAGCCCACGAAGCCGTCATCAACTACAACCACAAAGTTATCCGAGTTGAAGGTATGGAAGAGAAAATAGACGTCTATGACCTCGAAGTCCCAGGGACGCATAACTTCGCCCTCGCCTCGGGCGTATTTGTTCATAATAGCGCTAAAATGGGCCGCAACCGCGAATTTCAGGCGATCTTACCGTTACGCGGCAAGATTCTCAACGTTGAGAAAGCCCGTTTGCATAAGATGATGGAAAACAAGGAAATCATTGCCATGATTACCGCTCTGGGAACGGGAATCGGCGAGGTATTTAATATCGCTAAACTGAGATATGGCAAGGTTATTATCATGACTGATGCTGATGTTGATGGTTCTCACATCATGACTTTATTGCTGACGTTCTTTTATCGCTATATGACTCCATTGATCGAGCAAGGACATGTGTATATTGCCATGCCGCCGCTTTACCGATTACAGAAAGGAAAGCAGGTCATCTATGTTTATAATAGCTCAGAGAAAGATAAAATTGTTCAGCAATGGGGAGACGGAATTACCATTCAGCGGTATAAAGGCCTGGGAGAGATGAATCCTAAGCAGTTATGGGAAACCACCATGGATCCCAGCATTCGCAAATTGAAGAACATTACCATTGAAGATGCTGTTGCCGCCGATTTGATGTTTACGATATTGATGGGTGAGGAAGTCGAGCCACGACGGGAGTTTATTGAAAAGCATGCGCATGAAGTGGTGAATTTGGATGTGTAGGGCTAAAAACTTCAAAATTTAAGAATTCGTTCCCGTTTTAAGTTCCATGTACTACCACTGCCGTGAACTTAAGTACGTTCTGTACGCTAAAGTCTTTCCCCCACCGCTCGATTTTCTGGACAAAGATTACCTGCCTGCGTATCAATGGCTGGGGCAACATTGTGGCTTTTTCCCGCAGATCTGGCTTTCAAGAAGCACTCGTAAGATTACGGGTATGCGTAATAGTCCCGAGAATATTTTATTTGGCTTTGAGAATGTGCAAGGCTTTCCTGTTCGCTATGATGTCTGGTGTCACTTGCTTAACCCGTTGATAAATGGCATGAGGATACTAAGCTTATTGAGCAGTACCTTCGTGAGAGTCTGGAAGATGCCTTGAACGAAGACGATGAGCTGGACGAAGTATTAAAAGGTTGGCAGAAATCTCGTTCCCTTGATGAATTTCTTCAGCGCAACTTGTTTGTGGAGCACGATCAGGTGGTTGTTCCTTCCTTAAATCTTCGCAGTGCAAAAAAAATTATCTGCCGGACAGAACGTCAGAAGAAAACTTTGCGAAAGATGGGGTTTATTGAAGATCGGATTGAGGTAAGGAATGTTGGTAAGTTTTAGCCGAAAATAGTTTATAGTAATGGAACTTT
>JAHFRS010000110.1 GCA_023266155.1 archaeon | reverse complement strand
TGATCACGGACATGGAATCTGTTGCTGACCAGGAAACAATGGCGGAAGTAGACAAACGACTCAGGGAGATCAAAGAAGGAAGAGTTAAAGGTTTGTCGGAACAGGATTTTCTCCGTACGATGAAAGAGGACGGTATCGATGTCTCCGAAATATGAAATTAAGTTCCATCCTGACTTCTTTAAAGACCTCCATAAATTAGATCGGTTGGAAAAAGAAAGGCTGGTAAAACTCTATGTGAGGATTAAAGAGAATCCAACTCACTTTAAGCATTTGAGAGGGGGAGAAAACTGTTATTCTGTCCGGGTTGGTGACCTAAGAGTGATTTATTATCTGGAAAGCAGCGTTATTTGGTTTCTTATTGTCGATTGGCGGGGAAGAGTCTATGAAGAATACCTTAAACGATTATATAATTTAAAGGAAAAAGTGAGAAATTGATACTTCGGCCACTAAAAACTTATAAATTCCGGCATATTAAAGAGAACCATGAGCATTTTCACCTTTGTGAATCCTAAAACGACGGAGCGAGTTCTGGTTATAGCTTATAGTGCTGCTTTGATTTTTGGCGTCATCGCCATTATTATGCTGATTTTTAGCTAAAGATGGTCTCGCCAGAGAAAATTCGATTTGTAGTGGATTTACTTGAGAAAGTTATCCTCATCCTGGCCATTGTAAAGAAGGAATATAGTCTCTCTCTTCTGTTAATGATAATAGGATTAATTACAGCAAAAATCTATGCTGATATTGTTGATCTCAAGAGAAGGAAATAAGAAAGGCTGGAACAGATGTAAACGTAGTTCTCTTTTTTTTCAACACCTGCAACCTTCATATTACAGTACAAAATAGTATTTAAACTAGTACTTTTTCCTTTTGAGTATGAACATTGCCGCCCATCTGGAAATCATCATTGGAACGATGTTCAGTGGGAAAAGCACGGAATTAATTCGTCGTGTCAATCGCTATGAAGTGGCCGGGAAAAAAGTGCAATTGTTCAAGCCGATGCTGGATGATCGTTATAGTGTGGATCATGTAGCCTCCCATGACGGATTGAAACGAAATGTCACCTATGTTAAAGATCTTGATGACCTGAAACGGAAATATGAACCATCCATAGGGGTATTGGGAGTAGATGAGCCGCAATTTCTGGAAAGTGGCATTATTGATTTCTGTGAAGAGCATGTTCAGCGGGGAGGGATCAGCGTTGTCAGCCTACTGCTGAAAGATTTTCTGGATAATTATTTTAAATTTAAAGATGGCCATGGCGATACGTCAGAATTTATCCGCAGAGCCGATCACGTTACCTACTTAAAAGCGCTATGTACTTATAAAACGCAGGACGACATCTGCGGCAATGAAGCGACCAGAGTTCAGCGCTTTATTGATGATGCCGTCGCTCATCCTGATTCGCCTCTGGTGATGGTCGGGGGAAAAGAAGCTTATGCTCCCCGCTGCCGGGAACATTTTAAGTTTTACCGTTGATAGTGTTTTGTCTGGTCATTTTTATCTCCTCATTTAAAAATTACCTCTAAATTGCCATTGGGCACTTCCTTCTGTACCTAATCCAAATTCTAACCAACTGGTATGTTCAGCATCAAGATCATAACGTACTAAAACAGCACTTTTGATCTCTTTACCCACAGTATAATTGAAGTCAGGTCCAAGACGAAATCGTTCATTTCCTAAACTTAATGTTGCTCCTACCGTCTGTTCTAAAGGATGCTCTTCTTGTCCGTGAACAGGAAGAGAAATACCATATCTTGGATCAAGTAAGAATGTGCCTTCTTTATCAACAAAAATCGTTGCGTGGGCTATGCCTTTGAGTGTTCCTTGTTTTCCATTGCCGGAAATAGCATACCCTAACACAGGCAGTATTTTCACGCGTTCCATTTCTATAATTGCTCCAAGTCCACCAAATCCGCCCTGAGTCTGGTATCCGTCTACACTCGCGGCACCAACAGCAAATACGTTCCTGCCAAAATACTTCAGGGCCAAAGTATGAGTCGTAGCTCTGTCAGAAAATTCTGTAGTGTAATGAACTTGTGCTGTGCTTGGTCCACGAACGCTGTCGTAAAAATCAGCACTGGCTGTGTTTGGCAATAAAGCGGCTAATCCAGCTGCAATAATACTTCTCATTTCTTGTTTCATTTTGATTTTACCTCTTCATTTTTGATTATCTTAACTTACAAGTAGTTATGGTGATAAGTATATAAATATTAGTGGTGGCAAATACCACCTCAAAACGAAAAGTTTAAATTGTAGAACAGCTACCACTACCCAAGCTATCCACAACATCAACAAAGTATCCATAAAAATAGCAATATTTATAAATAAAAATATAATCTTGTTTATATATGAACAAAATAATATGTAAAACCGTACTCGAACATCAAGATGCCTTTGTTCCTCATCTTTTTACCAGGAATCAGGTAGGAGTGCTGAACAAATATCTCCAACAAACTCCTCTCACACCCACCGAAAAAGCTTATCTCTATTCCACTATCAAACGAAAAATAGAAGCATTATCGTTATTGAGGGAAGAGTTTTATGTACAAGGAGAGGGAATGATTCCGAAACGGGTGGAGGAAGCTAAAGAGATTCTAAAAGGGCTACACAAAGGGAGAGCTTTTATCTCCGGTTCGTTTCTCTTTAAAGAAGAGTACCAAGATATTGATATTTTTATTGTGGGAAGAAAGAGAGAACAATATCAACAGGGCAAAAAACAGTTTATTTTCCTTACCTGGAGCGATTTGGCAAAGCCCATTTTTTTTCCTTCGGTGTCGTATTGTGTGTCTACCTTTTCTCTTGCCGAAGTTAAACCTGATCTACGTCGAACCAATTTTGAAGAATTGCTCCTCTCTTATGAGGTTAGTATCAATGAAATTATTGAGAATGATGATCAAAAGACGCTGCGTTATATACTTAATTATTATTATATTAATGTGCAAAAAAGAGTCCTTAATTCTTCAGTGTTGGATAAAGAACTGACGCTGCTCATCTCGCAACCCTATCAACAAAAGATTGCCAAAGTTAACGCGCTGATGAAGGAACTATTGATAGCTTCTTTTTCCGGGAGATATCTTTATACTAAAATGAGTGATTTTATTCGGACCGTTCGAAAATTAAAGGAGGAATATAGTACGAACAATTTAGATATTTATCTTTCGCTCGCAGAGGGGGTGAAGAATGAATCTCGAATCTCTCAAGCAGAAGCTTAGGAAAAAATTAGGCTTAAAAGAAAGTAGCCGGATGTACTGACCATGTACCAGGAACTCCTCCAGAAAATTGGACTTTCCTTGAATGAGTCACGGGTCTATGAAGCCCTGCTCTATCTGGGTGAAGCCAGCGTGAACACAATTTCGGTACGGTCAAAAGTCCATCGGCGAAATGTCTATGATTCGCTGAACAAGCTCATGGAAAAGGGCCTGGCTTCGGAAACCTTTGTCAAGGGGGAAAAGCTCTTCAAGCCCATCGATCCGGAACGATTAAAGGAGATTATGAAAGAGAAGGAAACGGCTTTAGACACTTTTTTACCGGAGATGAAGAAGTTGTATCAGTCCATTCAGCCGGAATCAGAAGCCTATTTCTTCCGGGGCATCGAAGGCTTCAAAAATTACCTGCAACTGATTCTTCAAGAGAAAAAAACAGTTTATTTTATCGGCGCCAAGGCTTTCTGGCTTGATCCGCGGTTACAGCATTACGTAACGCACTTCGATAAAGAACGCAGAAAATCAGGGATTAAATTTAAGCATTTATTTGATTATGAAGTGAAAACCGAAAAGCCGGAAATCCTTAAATTGGTGGGCCCGCCCTATAAATTCCTGCCAAAACAATATTCCAGCGCCACGGCCGTGGACATCTTTGGCGATTATGTGGTGATGTTCGTTGGTGTCAAGCCAGGAGAACTCTATGATGAGCCGCTGCAATTTATCCTCAAAAGCAAACTCCTCGCCGACGGCTACCGCACATTCTTCCAGTTCATGTGGGACCATTGCGAAGGGGAAAGGGCTGAAGAAGAAATTTAATTGATTCATCTTTAGCGAAATTGTGTATTTTGGTATACTGATGCATATTCACGAACCAAGGCATTAAAACTGCATTTAACGTTTTTATCTCCCCACAAGCTTTGTTCTTCAATATAAGCATCGGCTTGCTGCTGCAAGTTTCCCAGTTTTCTTTTCAACACTTCATTTTTGGTCTTTTCCTGGTGATCCTGAATCTCCACATATACTCGGGCTAAAAAAGAAAGTTCTAGGGGAAATTTTTTCAGTTCAAAATGATCCCGAAAGGCTCGTTCCATCATCGCCGTATGAGACTGATACATTTGTTCCTGAGTATATCGTCCAATCCGCGGCCCTAACAACATTCCGGCTTTATCTATTCCGGTTTCCAAGCCATTTCCGGGAGGAGAATTCCCAGGAATTTCTATCTTCCCCTTATCATAAAGAGGATGAGAAAATTCATGGAAGACTAAAAATGGTAAAGACTGCATAAATAAATCCATATCGTTATCTTTTTCAATGCTGATATAGCGCTGAAATTCAGGGGGAGTGTAAAGAGCTAGTTTCTGCACAAGTGTCAGATGGCCTTCCTGTGACAGTTGTAGTTTCTGTTCAATCCGCAGCACTTGACTTAAGCTTAGA
>JAHFRS010000019.1 GCA_023266155.1 archaeon | reverse complement strand
GGTTGATCATTGCTGACAACATTACGTTTGTTGGCTGTGCAGATTATAAAGAAGCCGTGCTGAAACATCCCCAATTGAAGACAGAAATTATTTCTATTAAAGATGGGATGAGCTGTAGTGTACGAGTGAAGTAATGATGGAAGTGTTCTGAGAGAAATGTTGGAGGTTAATGAAGTGTCATTGCTAGAATTTCTGGCATTGTTGGACTTCTAACTTTTTCCGTTTCCTATGGAGCACGTGAAGCTCTACTTTCTGACACGGCGGCGCTTCGCGCCACGTCCTCCCGACGTACCCCACGAAGATGGCTGCCGTAATTGAGGCCACGATCATTGGCATTGAAGTAGGAGTGGTCGTTGAAATTAAACAGCCAAGACGCCCGCCCAAGAAATTTTTGATCATTACTTCTTAACGTGTCTTGCACATAATCAGGCATTAATACGAAAACGTAGGGAGTTTTTTCTGCCCCTGCAAACAGTTCCATGTTTAAGCCAAAATTTTCTTCATCAGGCCCATAAATCCTTTGAGCAGCCTTTCTTTGCTCTGAGTTTAATTTCTGTACAGCTTTAGGATCAACCATAAAATATCCACATCCACCATAACCTTCCACAAGTTTTAATCCTTCAAGATTGACGATGACACTGCCATCATGCTCTAAAGAAAATTGAGCAGCTTCGGCATCAGGAAAATAGTTTCCTTGAGCCGTTAATTGTCTATATGCTTCATCAATGTTCTGTAAAACCAGATTTTGAGGTTCACGAGTGATAACCCACACAGGTTTGCTTCTGTCAACAGTATACATTTCACCATCAGCGGTATAAAATCGTTGGTTTCTTAATTCAATGTTGGTTCTTCGCTCTGTGGTAAGTTGATCAACATGCAAAAATGTGCCTGGCTCTAATTGCTTGTACGCCAATAAACTTCCAGTAATGTTTTCTAATGTCATTTTAAACTTAGATATACACAATTATTTATAAACCTTTCTCATTTTATCACTATAACGTAGTTTTGAAAGAAACGCCTGTCTTGAACTGAAAAAATAAAATAAGAACACTCCTTTTTTACAGATAATTGCGATGATAGATTGAAAAGATAGTAAAAGAAAAAATATAAAAACAAAAAAAATCTACGCCCACACTGCCAGCACCGCCCCCATTATCAGCAGCACAACGAGATAATAACTGGCATTAATCAACCATAGCGTCCATGATTTTCCTTCCCACAAGACTGACCCCAAACTCACCGGAGCGATAAACCCCAGCCAGATCCAGAATCCGGCCTGTGCACCGGCGATCACCGTTGTTGATTCAGTATAATCTACAACATGGGCCAGAACATAACTCATCACCAGAGTTGAAACGAACATGATTCCATACTTCTTCGCCATCCCTTTCTTTTTAGCGTCTTGCATATCCTTCTCGGTAAATCCCATCAGTTCCATCCAGGCTTTGCCAAACAGCAACGGGGAATACCACAACGCTCCAATCACATAGCTGGCAAAAGCTGCAACCAGCACGGCCCAATAATTAATGTCTATGGTTGGCATGATAACCACCTCCATTTGAAGAGGAAAAAGATTCTGATATAAAAATGTATAGGGCCACATATCACAAGGTTTAAATTCTGGTGAAACATTCTTCTCTTCATGAACAAAAAAGAGTTCACTCGGAAACTACTGGACTTACTGACCAAGTTTGATGCCGCTTCAGAAGCGCAGCGTAAAAAGCTCGGGAAGGAAATTGCTGCGTTCTTTAAGAAAAATTATCGCTTTACCGATGGCAGCGATGCGTTTACTGATCCGGACTTCAAGGAAATCACTTTTGTTTTAGAATTGAATGATTACAATAAAACCTGTTTTCCGGAAGAAAATTTTCTGATCGGGAAAAGGAAGTTGGAACTGTTGTTGAAGAAATGATCATCAGATTCATTCATTTCTCAGGTTCTCATTCATTTCTCAGGCTCTAAGGCTTATACCTCTCCATTGTCCGGGGGAAGGGAATGGCATCTTTAATGCTATCCAATCCACAAATCCACTTAATCAGGCGTTCCACCCCTAAGCCAAATCCGCCGTGAGGAACACTGCCATACCGCCGGGTATCCAGATAGAATTCATATTTAATTGGATCTTCTCCCTGCGCCCGCAACCGCTCTTTGATTTTCTCCAGATCATGCTCGCGCTGTGAACCGCCAATTATTTCACCATGCCCTTCCGGCGCCAGAAAATCACAGCCCTGAACGACGTCTGCATTTTTTGGATCTTCCATCATATAGAACGCCTTCACTTTTTTAGGATAATGAGTGCAAATGACTGGAACATCATATAAAGCCGTTAATTTATCTTCTTCAATCGTGCGTAAATCTTTTCCCCACTCAACATCCAGGCTCGCCTGTTCTTGAAGAATTTTCAAGGCGTGAGTATAAGTCATGCGCACAAATTTTTTCTTCAGCACTGGCTCGAGCTTAGAAATATCTCGTTCCAACACTGCTAATTCCGGTTTATTGCGTTCCAGCACTCTCTTAAAAACATGCTTGATCAATTTCTCACCATAATTCTGAATGTCTTTGAAATTGCACCACGCCAGTTCCATCTCTGCATGCCAATATTCCGTCAAGTGCCGCGACGTCTTGCTCGGTTCGGCGCGGAAACTGGGAGCGATGGTATAAATTTTCTCTAAGCTAAAGATAGCCGGTTCCGCATACAACTGCCAGCTTTGCGATAAAAAGACTTCATTTTTCTTCTCAAAGTAATCAACGGAAAAGAGGTCGCTGCCGCCTTCACATTGCACCGCCTGAAAGATCGGCGACTGATATTCATAAAATCCCTGCTTATGAAAAAATTCATGAATCGCACCAAAGACTGTACTTCTGATTTTAAGGATCGCGGTCATTCTTCTGCTTCTGAGCCAGAGATGGCGATTATCGGCAAGAAATTCAGTGGATTGGTCTTTCACAATGGGAAAATTTTCACTCTTTCCGATTACTTGATAACTGTTAACTTGCACTTCATAACCGGTAGGGGCACGCTCATCTTTGCGCAACTCTCCCCTGATTTCCAGCGAAGCTTCCACCTGGAGATGATCGATTTCATCCCAGCTGTTCTCAAACTTTTGCCGGTCAAAGATACATTGAATGATGGTGGTGGAATCACGCAGGACGATAAATTTCAGCTTGTTGCTGCCCCGCTCGCGAAAGACCCAGCCGTGGAGAGCGACTTCTCCTGATCCTTGAGTAATGGCGTCCTGAATAGATATTTTTTTCATTTTTGTGATGATAAAGAGGGAAGCTATAAAAAGGTTTCTTGTCTATGTGCTGATCTCGGCTAATCTCTTTGTCCTCAAGCAGAAGAAGAAAACGCAGTATGATTTGGCGGAGGAAATCAGGCGATTTTCAGCAGTAGAACATGCGGATATCGTCTCCGGCGGCACTGATTTGGTCGCAATCATCAGGGTGAAAGACGTGGAAGAGTTTGATACATTTCTCTTGGGTAAATTGCAGCTGGTGGAATGGATTGAGAAGACGCAGAGTATGATTGTGATCCATAAGACGTAGAAAATAGGCTCTTTGAGAATCTTTGAGAATTAGGGAGTTAATCTCAGAGGAGAACTTATACCTTTTTGTGCAGCTTCTAATTGTGCCGAAAGATTCACCAATTTTGCCGAATAGGCAGAAGTGTTAAATGTGGGGTGATGATCACAAATCCAGGGATGATTATATGCTGCAGATTGACGTTTTGATGCAAAATAACTATCTACTTCAGCAGCTCGTGCCCTATTTTGAAAGAAAGAGATCTCCCTTCTTGTAAATTCCAGCGCCGCCCTGATGTTTTGTTGTGCATCGAAAATTTTTTTCACCATGAGGCCATATTCTTCTTTGATACTGCTGCAATACTCTGCAAACTTCTTTTCTGCTTTTGGCCTGAATAATTTAACTTTCCCTGCAAGAAAATAAACCACTGCCAGCTCTGATTTACTGACAGCATATTTTTTTTTATTGGACTGCTCAGTAGTCCCCATCAATCCACTCTCGTCCGAAAGAAATTCAGGATAGGTAAAACCATTATGCTGCAATTTTTTGCCCCACAATTCATCTACTTTTAACTTCTCATCCTCAAAATGGGGTGTGTTGATATCCTCAGCCTCACATTGCAGACAATACAATTTGTCTTCAAGCATTCTTTTAGGAGTGCTTAAATCGCCCATTAATACAGACATGACTCCATCCATGCCAAAATCATTAACCGTGAACCAATCCTCACAGAGTAAACCAACTCGATCAAAAAAACCAAGATTTTTTTTTTCATATTTTTCTAATTTTTCAATGTCGTTACGAAGATGCTTAGTTTTGAATTCTACTTCATCATCGAGACGTTCTTCAATTCTCCCTATTAGGTTTAATACCTGGTTTGCTGCTCGAGCAGCTTTCACTAAATTATTCCCACCTACAATATAAGCACCAGGTGATAAATTCAGAATCATATCGACATTATCAGAATATTGAGTGGGATTGCCAAGTCTTTCTTTTAGTTTCTCGTTATGCCTAAATTTCTCTTTGAGAGATAATTCTTCTTGTTGATACTCGATCATGGTTGAACCACTCACCTCTCTTTCAATTTTGATGTTATAATCATCCCATACTTTAGAATGTATCCTTTTCAATTCTTCAACATTAAATTCTGCACACCCCAAGTGAAAAAGAAAAGAAGAAACATCAAAATGAATTTTGAAATATTTATTCAAATTGTTCCAAGGGTTACCAAATTGCCGCAACTCCTCCACTTTTTCATGCATATACGACAATCCTTCGTTGGCATCACTCATCTGCATTTCAAGGTGGGCTGCCATGAGGGCACTGCCAATTCTGTTTTCCAGAGCAAGGGCATCGGTCATTTTGTGGTTATCTGTCCCTCCTTTTTCGTTCCCAAAAACCAGCGAGTATAACTCCTAAACTTAAACCACCAACGGCACCAACACCAGCGTATTGGAGACACTGAGAAGAATACTCCTGCCTTTTCTGTTCATAAAGGGATATTTGCGCCTGCTGCTGACGGATGAGAGTCGCTGCGCCTCGGCCAATGAGCGGGAGATCGGCTACCAAAGTTTTAGTTATATCCACGGCACGTTCAGCTTTTCGTAAGAGTTTCTGGCCAAGACCTAAATATTCCCTGCCTTTGGCAATTTCTGTTTGTGCTGGAGCAAGAAAATCAAGTTCACGAAGCCCCTGAAAGTTTTCGACGTTATGTTTCAAGCTGTAAGCATTGATGAGAGGATTTTCTTCCATCGTTCTTAATTCATCAGCCAAATCACTATGACGAGCAGCAGAAAACCCGATGTAAGCCCCACTTAAAGTTAAACCTGTTGCGAGAGCATATTTCACGATACCTTGCAGGAATTGAAATGAGATGTCAGCTGGTTTTACTCTGGCCTGACCTCGCTCCAGAACATTTTTGCGGAGCACAGGATGTGAAGAAGGCCTAGAATGCGGCTCCCCATTCACAGAAGTAACTTTCACTTGACTTTTATCTAGAACAATCACCTGCGGCCTCTCTATAACGTCATCATCAAGTGTGGAAGGCAGCAAAGCAGACTGGGTTCCTCCCGTTTGCCGATAGTATTGCGCTAATAATCCATACTTCTCTGCTCTGGTTGTGCAGCTATCAGGATTGATGCCAAGTCTCTGCTCAATCTGTTTCTTATCTTCTGGTGTTAAAGAATTCCATAAATTATTAATCGTGCGGGAAACACTCATAAGTAGTTAAAATCAATTAACTTTATAAGCTTTTCTGAATATTGTAATACTTCAGCATTATGAAGCACTACCATCTTCTCGCCTACAGATGTAGTTATTGAAGGCAGACGTTCTCCGTAAGTCTAGTCACTCCGCTCTGCTCTGTTCGTTCGTTGCTTGCGAGCAACCGTCCCCTCGCGACGGACTCGCCCTCATTTCCTAATGCATTTCGACCTCCTGAGAAACGTGACGCGTTTCTGGGATGCCAATGAAGTCGTTGTCCACAGTGAAGCAACGACTTCACTGGGACACAAGAAATGAAGATGTATACTTCATTTCTGTGCCGAAAACAAATCGTCGTTTGTTTTCGTGCACCAACAAAATCGTTATTTTGTTGTGTGCTTCATTGTGCATTATGGTGCTAAACAAATACCAATCCCCATTTTACCAAAATCAAACAATAACCTTTATAAGATACTTCTGCCTTTCTTTCACATAATAGCAAATCTCATTAATTATTGAACAATTGTGAGATTTGCTAGAATAGTAAATCACAACTAAACTGTTCAAATATCATTGTGATTTACTATAAGATGGTGATGTGAATGTCAAAACGAACAATTTTTCTGCTGCTGGTGACGTTGAGCCTCTTTCTTCCGATCATTTTTGCACAAGAAATGACAGACGAAACTGTTCCGAGTACTGGCCAAGCTTCTCTGCCGGCACAAACCGATTGCCTTTACTATTTTTATGGTAATGGCTGTACACAATGCCCAGAGGTTGATAATCTCCTGAATCACTTACAGGCCAATTATCCTCAACTGAACATCGTGCGATATGAAGTGTATTATGACCGGAACAATCTGAATCTGCTGGGGCAGTATTATAATGCGTATAGTATTGTTGAGGGCAAACAAGGCCTGCCGACGATCTTTCTCGCTGACAGTTATTTTGTAGGAAAAGATTCTATCATAAACTTATTGGAGCAACGGATAGTGGATAATACCAATGACGCCTGCCCATCGCTGGAGAAAAAAGCGGTTATTGGATTGGTGGGCGAATCATCTCCCAAAGATGTCTTGGAAACGCTGACATTTGGACTCGTGACGGGCTCCTCACTGAAGAATGCCTTTAATCCGGGAATGATGGCCGTACTGGTGCTGTTAGTGGTCGCTTTTATCCATATCAAAGAGAAAGAGAAGGTCTTCCCCAAGGGAGTGCTATATATAGGAGGGGTAGCTCTCAGTTATCTGCTATTTGGTTTGGGCTTTTTTTCCAATCTTGTTTCTATCACCAGAGACAATTATTTCCTTAAAAGTATAGGTTTTGCCGCCATCATCTATGCCGTGATCTGGCTGGCAAACTTTTTTGATATTTTTAAAGCGCTCAGAAAATTGGCTCGAAAGGAGATCACGAAAGAAAAGAACAGCAGTAAAAAAATTATTTTCTTTTCTCCTCCTGTCATGCTGCTGTTAGGATTTATAACGCCATTGTTAACCCTCGCCTTTGTGGATAGCAGGTTTCTGGTGTTAAGAACATTAATTGCTGGCGGGATTGGCCGGCTGATCGTTGTACCGCTTTTAGTATATTCCGTCTTCATCACCATCCTGCCACTGCTGGTGATTGTTTTTGTCATCCATGTAATGCGCCATCATCTAGATGAAAAAGGTCAGAAAGCCGGGTATCGCAATACCATTGAAACGGAAGCATGGAAAAAACATTTCGTGAAACTGCTTAATTTTAGCTTAAACCTGATTCTGCTGATACTTGGATTACTATTAGTCTTCAGGTAAAGCTGGAGGTAAAAAATGGCAGACACAAAAAAAAATTCAGAGAAGAAGACGAAGACTGGTTCAGTTAAAACTAAAGCGAAAGCACCGGGTAAAGCAAAAGTATCAAGAAAAGTAACCGCACCGGGAAATGGCAAAGCCATCGGAAAAGTCACTCATTTTTATGACCAGATTAGCGTCGCAGCCATTCTCGTTGAAGGAAAATTACAGCAGGGCGATCTGGTTAAAATCGGGCGTCATGACCAGTTTGTTGAGCAGACCGTCAATTCGTTGCAACTGGAGCATGAGACAATCAAAGCCGCAAAGAGAGGACAGGAAGTTGGCTTAAAAGTAGTTCGTCCGGTGCGGGAAGGGGATGTGGTGGTGAAGATATAGGCTCTGTACTCCCTTTTTCAACCGAATAACTGGATTTTGAGAAAGTGACGGAAGAGGAAAAGCCGGCTAAAAAAGACTTCCCCGCGGTTTTAGCCAAAAAAGAGCGTAAAGTATTTAAAATCTAAACGAATTCTTATCATAATGAAATTTCGCATAACTCTTGAACAGGATGAAGACGGCAGGTTTGTGGTAGAATGTCCTACCCTTCCTGGCTGTGTTTCACAAGGTAATACTAGGGAGGAAGCGCTTGTCAACATTAAAGATGCGGTGCAGGGTTATGTAGAAAGCCTGAAAAAGCACAACGAACCGATTCCACCTTCCATAGACGAAGAAGTGGTTGAGGTCTATGCCTAAATTACCTGTTCTTTCCGGAAAAGAGGTGGTTAAAGCTTTATCGAGAATAGGCTATGAGCTTGATCATCAAACCGGGAGCCACATGATTCTACGGCAGCGGGAACCGCCACAGCGAAGATTAACGGTGCCCAATCATTATGAAATAGCCAAAGGAACTTTGCTCGCCATAATCAAACAGGCCGGTTTAACTCGTGAACAGTTTTTAGATTTGCTTTAATCTTTAAAAATGGTTACCTCTCGCGAAATTTCCAAAGTCTTCTCCCTTCTGGAACCTTCCCATCAGCCCACCATGTTGGAGCAGCTGAAAGAGTATACCCACTTCCAACTCCTTGTGGCCACGCTGCTCAGCGCCAGAACTAAAGATACAACCATCATCCCCATCGTGAAAAGACTTTTCCAGAAATACCCACAACCCCATGATCTCGCCAAGGCGGATATCAAAGCCCTGGAGCAGGAATTGTTCAAAAGCGGTTTCTATCGAGCCAAAGCACGGCACGTTAAAGCCTTAAGTACAATCGTGCATGAACAATATCATGACCAGATACCTCAAGACTTTACTCAGTTGATCGCCTTGCCCGGTGTGGGGAGAAAGACGGCAAATTGTATCTTGAATTACGCGTTTCATCAGTCCGCTATCGCCGTGGATATTCACGTCCATCGAATTTCCAATCGGTTGGGCTGGGTGAAGACGAAGACGCCGGAAGGGACAGAAGAAGCGTTACAGAAAATAGTGCCGCGGGAACTGTGGAACAAGGTCAATATGCTATTAGTTGATCACGGGCAGAGGATATGTTTGCCAAGGAAGCCTCAGTGTGGAAGTTGTGCAGTGAGAGGATATTGCAAGTATGGGAAGAAAAACGTCTAAGATTTTTAAGGATTACCTAATAATAGTAAAATTTATATATACCGCTCCGTTCTGGAATATATGGGTCTTTCAAGAAGAGCGATTCTCACTTTGATGGGAATAGAATCATTATTCCTTGCTACTGGATGTAGCAGACGAGCCACAACTCCTGCTTCTCACAGTTCTTTGCCACCACACAAAAATATTGATCGTTCTCAATATACTTTACAGCAACTGGTGCAGGAAACTGATGATCCGGTAACTGGCTACAAAAGTTTTTCGACTTTACTACACGAAGCAGGGTTTCAAATTACTCCTATTATAAATAAGCATTCAGATCAGCAAGTTCTTATTTTTGCCGAAGATCATACAGAAGAAACTGCGGGTAAAATCACCTCCCTTACAGATATCTTAATATCAACGTATGGATTTGACTCGATCGGGCTTGAAATGGTCTATGGTAGCCCGTCACCCACGATGTTAGCTGAAGTTCAAGCGAATTTAAATTCTGTGTTAGGTGATACGTATCATCGAGACCGAGTCGGGGCTGTAACCATCGAAACTGATCTTCTTACCACAAACTTTAGTCCTCACTACGAAAAATACCTGCATCAGAAAAGTGTTCCTACTTATGGACTAGAAGATGAAGGAATTCTCATTGAAATAACGGTCATCGAAGCTTATAAACATTCGCTCCGCACAGTTCAAACTATAGCCAGAAAGATGATGAAATCCTCAACTGGAAATACCTCGGCTGCTCTTCCTCAGGGGCTTCTTATAAAAATAAACTCGCTGTTAGAACGTTTACGAATGAGATATACAGATCTACAATTGCCTCCTGTCTGTTTGTACGATCTTATCCTGCCTCCCGTTGCCTTGAGCGTAGAACAATATAATGGAGTACATCAACAATTCCACCAACAGTTAGGATATGGATGTAACATTATTCCCTCTGCTTTTTCAACTTCAACAGAATTGCAAAATCATCAAAAGAAACTTCAGGCAGAGCTTCAATACTTTATCGATGCCACTGAGCGTTCTTATAAATTTGACTTTCGCAATCAGGCTATGGTGGGTAATATCCACAGAGAGATGGGACAGCTCAACAGTAAAAAAGGCATTATTATCGTTGGAGAAGCTCACGTCTTTGGACGATTACGTGGACCCATTGATACCGTGAATACTATTCCTCATTTAATCCCTTATTCTTCTGTGGCTATTAATGCGACGAGGTATCCTGTTCCGATGTGAATTCGGTCGTGAGTTATACCACGAGTTTCATCTGTGGCCTTAACCAATTAGGTGTTCAGTGCGCCTCCTCGGTTCATAAAAATCTTTCTCAGAAAATGAATACCCGCACTGTTCATCAGTATCCACCCACGGTTTCTTCTTAAGGCAATTCCAATCTTTAAATCCTCGCAGAAGTTCAGAGCGGTCTTGATACTCTATTTTACTATGTTTTTCAACGAGTTTCCATTGGTTGAAATAAAACAGAACCAAATCATTGAGCGTTCCTGTTTGATAAGCCCTGTCGAAGAGTTCCGTGTTAGGTTCATAGATTAAGGTACACTCATGCAGGACATAGCGTAAGACATCGCGTTCTCCTTCGTTCATTTGAATAATTAACGCTTCACGATATCCGCCGGGGGCAACGGTTTTTGCCAGCCGTTCTATTGCGCTTGTGAAAACCATGGGAAAAAACTCACACAAAATAAAATATTATAACACTAAATAGGGCTAATAAAAAATAAATTAATACCCTGTTTTTTGAAGCCATAAGTAAGATGATTACTTCTAATCCTAATATCCAGGCGGGAACTATAGATTCATACATATTTTGCACCTGCAATTAATCCAAATCCTACCGTAGCTAAAACGCCGGCCAAAATTTCTACAAGAGGCTGATTAGCCAGTTTTACAATAATTATCGCCACCGCAATCAACGTTATCCCTGAAATGTCAAAAGCAAGGTTTAACCTCGATTTCCCTTTTTTATCCATATAGCTGTTAATGCAAATTTATTAATAAACTTTTCGGGCAAAATTAACACGTATCGGGATATTCTATACTCTGGTCTCTTTTCACCCTCGATTTTATAAATCACTCCTCTTTGTGCCGTGTTTCCATGATCATTCCCAACGATATTACAGCACTTTCCGTCCATGGTAGGCAATATCGCCTGGAAGAACAAGTGGGAGAAGGAGCCACCAGTGTGGTCTTTAAAGGCTATGCCCTCACTGACCGCGCTCAAGAGCTGCCTTTATCGATAAAACTCTTTCGCGAGAATCTTCCCACTTTTGTGAAACGAGAATTTTGTAATTTAGTGATTTCCAATAATCCCCATGTGGTCCACGTGCTTGATTATTCCTGTGATCATTCTTTTTTAGTCATGGAATATATACCGGAAACGCTGCTGGATCGGCTGGTGAAAGCACAAGTAAATCAACAAGTGATTCTTGATTACCTGTTACAATTGCCCACGATTTTGAAATCTTTCCAGCAACAGGGCGTCACTCATGGAGATTTTAAGCCTTCCAACATCGGCTATACTTCGAATCGTTTGATAAAGATGTTAGATTTTGGATTGATGCTGTCCTGTTTAGAAGGAACAATACGCCTCAATGGTTTTACGCCACTCCATCATCCGCCTGAATTTCGCCTCCACGGAAAAATCACGTCCAGCCATGATACTTATAGTGCCGGTAAGTCACTGGAGTTCGTGCTGTTAGGACAGTACTATCACAATCCTCAGGAAGCTCTGGAACTGATGGAACTGTATTATGATACCAAACTTCCGGACTATTTCCGACAATTGTACT
>JAHFRS010000109.1 GCA_023266155.1 archaeon | reverse complement strand
TAAAGAACTGTTGCCTCGCCCTTCCGTCGCCGAACGTAAATCAGAACTCCATCCTAACATTTCTCCTACCGGCATCTTGGCTTTGATGACGGTTAAGTTGCCTTCCTGGGTCATATCCAGTAATTGCCCGCGCTTGGACGAAACTAATTTCGAAATTTCACCCAGATAATCATGGGGAACTTCAATTCTCATGATTTGTAATGGCTCGTACATGACGGGACCAGCCTGCATCATGGCGCTGCGAATCCCTTCCCGGATGGCGGGATACATCTGAGCTGGACCGCGGTGAATGGCATCTTCGTGCAACGTACAGTCCGTCAGGCTGACCATCACTCCGACGCATGGTTCTTTCGCCAAGGGCCCGGCTTTCATCACATCTTCAAACATGTCTAAGACCATTTCCAGAATTTCGTTGATGTAGACAATTCCCCTGGTTTCATCCATGAAAACGTTGCCATTGATCGCGGCTTTCGCCATCCCGGCCCGTTTGGCATCCCAGCCGCATTCTTCACGAAGATACATGATTACTTGATCATCTTTCTTGCGAAACCGGCCTTCAGGAATCGTGCCGCTTTTGATGCCGGCAGCAATGATTGGATCTAACGGCTGCACTTTAAAATATAACTTGTTATGTTTATTGGGCGATTTTCCCTCTACTTCTGGACTGGGCTTGGTGATCGTTTCACGATACACCACAATGGGGGGAGAAGTTTTAACTTCCACGCCTTTTTCCGTGACGATCCTGTTTTCAATAATTTCTAAATGCAGTTCGCCCATCCCACTCATTAAATTTTCTCCCGTCTCTTCATTGATCTGAATCCTGATAGAGGGATCTTCCCGGCTCACTTTCCGTAGAACTTCAATCAATTTTGGCAGATCACCGGATTTTTTAGGTTCAATGGCTTTAGTAATGACCGGTTCAAAGATATGTTTTAATTCTTCAAAGGCATCTTCAGGTTCGAGAGTAACAGTTTCACCCGCAAAACCGACCACGCCGGAGATAGCTAACACGTTTCCCGCAGGAAGAGATTCCATGATTTCAGGCTTAATGCCATTGTAAATATAGACATTCTGAATGCGTTGCCGCTGTTTGGCATTATTGAGCCAGACTTCCATGCCGCTTCTGATAGTGCCGCTAAATAACCGGCCGGCAGAAATATCTTTTCCTGATCGTGGATCAATCACGATACGGGTGATGACAAAGGCTACTTTTCCGGCAGGATTACAGCTGATCAAATCTTTCCCAAACTGTGATTCCGGATCGCCGTGCCACATCTTAGGAACACGATAGGCTTGCGCTTCCAGGGGATCAGGAAGGTGTTTGATGACCATATCAAGGATAACATCATGCAGGGGCGAATGATCCCACACCCATTGTTTGCGTTCTTCCTCTTCCATTTCATAGATATGGAGAATATCGGCAAACTTGATGCCTTTCTTCTGCATGTAAGGAAACGATAACGCCCAGTTCTCTCGGGCGGAGCCAAAGGCCACGCTGCCATCCTGCACATTCACTTTCCATTTTTCTCGATACTGCGCTTCAGCAATATCTTCCACCAGTCGATTGAAATTAGTGACGAGCAACATTACTCGCTGGGCAATTTGTTCCGGTGAAAATTTTAATTCTTTCACCAGCCGGTCAACTTTGTTGATGAACAACACGGGCTTAACGCGCTCACGCAGGGCCTGTCGCACGACGGTCTCCGTTTGCGGCATAATACCTTCCACGGCGCAAATCAGCACGACCGTTCCGTCAATGGCTCTCATGGCTCTGGTGACATTCCCGCCAAAATCAACGTGCCCGGGAGTGTCAATCAAATTGATCAAAAATTCCTGCCCATGAAAATTATGGACCATGGAAACATTGGCGGCATCCACGGTCATCAATCGTTCCTGCTCATCTTTATGCTGCCACGTGGTCATGCCTTCTTCTAAATCACCGGCAGATTTTTCTGACATCATCCCGGCAGCGGCCAATAAATTATCTGTAAACGCGGTTTTTCCATGATGAATGTGAGCAGAAGTACAGATATTCCTGATCTGTTTTGGATCCTGGGTGATGCGCATCACCTTATCAACCATTTTTTCGCTGGCCATGGGTATCGTTCGCGTTTCTAAAAGACGTGATCCTCCTGTACGGTTTTATAGGTATGAATCTCTTTCGCTGTGAACCAAAGCGCAATTTCCCGCTGTGCATCATCGCTGCTGCCAGAGGCATGAATCAGATTCTCAATAGCTCGGTTCTCTTTATCAGCATGAGAAAAACTGACGTGGCTAAAATCACCGCGAATTGTTCCGGGCAGAGCGGCTTTAGGTTCCGTTGCGCCCACTAATTTTCGGACATTCTCGACCGCGTCAACGCCATCAACAGCCAGCGCGAACACCGGCCCACTGGCTAAAAACTGAATCATCATCGTAGCAACTTTATCTCCCCGTCGCTGGGCTAAATCAGCATAATGTTGTTGAGCAAATTCCGGAGTGACTTTTACCATTTTCGCCGCAACAATTTTTAATCCGACATCTTCCAATCGGCTTATGACTCGACCCATCAGGCTTCGTTTCACTGCATCCGGCTTAAGAATGACTACAGTTCGTTCGATCATGGTCACCTCACTTAAAGTTTGTTTTTGCCGCTGCGGCCATGCTCCAGCGCGTATTTCTTCGTCCATCTTGTTTGTAATGGAGAACGATGCAATTTAAACAGGTTTTTTTCACAACGGTTGGTACAGAAATAATCCAGTTTGCCGCTATTGTGCACAAACATCTTCCCAGTGCCTTTTTCAATGTCCTCTCCGCAAAAAGTGCAGCGGGGCATTTATCGTCGTTTCCCGGCACTTTTTTGCCGGCCCCCACTTTTTGGTCGTTTAGCACTGCTGCCACTCCCTGACGATTTCGTTTTAGAAGAGCTGCTTCCACCGCTGCGTCGCCCACCGCCTAAACGCTGAGCTTCTATTTCCGTTTCCAAGAGCATTAAGATGTCGCCTTTTCGTATCGGGCCTTTGACATTACGCCGGATAGCTTTATTCTCATCCCGTCCAGCTTGGATTTGGCACATCACCTGCGTTAATTCTCCCCGCATGCCCGTTCGACCAATGATTTCTTTCACTTCCGCCGGCAAGCCTTCAAAGAAACGGATTTCCCCTTCTACTTTAACTTCTTCCACAACATTTTTTTTCTCATCGGACATCTTACGAACCATGGGACACCTTTAATTATTTTGCGTGAACACGCTTTTACGTAACTTTTGATGAAGCTCTCTCTTGCTTCTTTATCCTGAACCTGAACGGACAATGTCATCAACCATCGCTTTGGCATCGCCTTCTTTAACGATGGCGACGGCTGCTGTCGAAACAGCCAATCCTGCAGCGGCTCCTAAATCATCTTTCTTAGAGACTTTGCGGCAGGGAACATTTTTTTCCTTGCACAGCAGCGGCAAGTGCATGATGATTTCTTTCGGCGTGACGTCATCAGCATAGACCACTAATTTCGCTTGGCCTTTCTCGATAGCTTTCGTAGCTTCATTGGCTCCTTTACGAATTTTTCCGGTAGTTCGAGCTATCTCCACCGCTTCCAGTATTCTTGCTTCATCAGCCATAGTAATTGACCTCAACGATATTCAAGTAATTTGTTTTATCAGCAGGCGGCACGACGGTCAAAGCTCACCTTGTTCGCTTTGCCCTACTCGCCACCCCGGATGGGGCATCCCCCGGCTCGTCGTGCGCCACGACGGCGACGATGAATATGGGCTACGCCAGTAACAATTAAGAAATTGCTACCTCGTTGGCCGGCAACTCATCGGTATCTTTTATTAAAACAGCGGTTTATTTATAAAGATTGCCCTGATTTTATCCGTCATGGTCTTATTGTCTGCCATCCAACAAAAACTATCCCAAGCCCTCCCCGGCGCAAAAATCGAAATCATTGACCACAGTGCCAGCCACATTGAACATCATCCTGTCGGGGTGCACCTGGAAGTACAGATCACCTACGCTGGCTTCGCAGGTAAATCATTGATGGAACAGCATCGCCTGGTCAACGATATTCTGGCGGAAGAATTAAAAAGTGGTCAGATTCATGCGCTAAGGATTAAGACGAAAGTCAGCTAAAAAGCAAGATCAAAAGCAATGAACAATTCAACAGAAAAGTGAATAAAAATGGAACCACAACTCCAACAGCACATCGAATCGCTCATCAACTCCAGCCCTGTCTTTCTCTTCATGAAAGGCACTCCCGACAATCCGCAATGCGGTTTCTCAGCACAAGTGGTTCATATTCTTAAAGAACAGAAAATCCCATTCAAATCATTCAACATCTTTGAAAATGAAACTATCCGCCAAGGCATTAAAGAATATGCGAACTGGCCCACCATTCCACAGTTATATATAGAGGGGAAATTCATCGGCGGTTGTGATATTGTCACGGAATTGGCAGAAAGTGGAGAGTTGAAGAAATTGGTGACCTGATTTACCGGCAGCGGTGTTATTCTACCAGTCTGCGAATAATTCCCACCAGACCTGAAGAGGTAGCAGTTTCGGCAAAGCCTTTTTTGCTTAAAGGCTTGATTACTTTGTTTACATAAGCATTGCCAAATCGTGCTACTACATCGAGTAACAAAGGTGTAGAATAAGGTAGGGCCAGCAATCCGACTGT
>JAHFRS010000108.1 GCA_023266155.1 archaeon | reverse complement strand
CATTATCTATGATAGATGTGAAAAATATCATTGCCAAACTGCACTCATTAGAGCGTACCGTTCTCCCCGTTCTGAAAACAGAAACCCAACTCGCCGTGATCACAGCGAAATCAGGATTGCAGGAAGTTGAAGTCATGCGTGCCCTGCAATGGCTGGAAAATAAACAAATCCTTAAAATTCACAGCCAAAAAAAGAAAGTAGTCCTCCTTGATGCGAATGGCTTTAAATACCAGAAAGAAGGCCTGCCGGAAAAAGCTTTCTTACGAGTCTTGACCACTGATTTTCAGCCGCTCAGTGAGGTGGCCCGAAAAGCTCGATTGGAAAATGAAGAATTGACTGCCTGCCTAGGCATCCTTCGGCGCAAAGTCGCCATTGAAATCTGCAAAGAAAAAGAATTGATGGTTAAATTAGGTTCGCAGGGGCAGAAAATCCTGAAAGAGGGAATGCCTGAAGAACAGTTTCTGAAACAACAGTTTCCCCTTGATTTCACTGTTGTGGAAGATATTAAAACTCTAGTGCTGGAAGAACTATTAAAGCGAAAAGAATTCGTCAAGGTGGAAGAACACAAAACCGTCACGGTGGAATTAACCCCTCTGGGAAAAAAACTAGCGGCCACGGATTTGAGTGGGGCGGTGGTCAACCGTCTTACTGCAGGAATGTTAAAAACGGGAAGTTGGAAGCAACAGCAGTTCCGCTCCTATGATGTTGAGATTAACGTGCCGGTCATTCACGGAGGAAGAAAGCATTTTGATACTGAAGCGTTGGAATATATCAAACGCATCTGGCTGGAGATGGGCTTTACGGAAATGACCGGCAATTTTGTGCAATCAGCGTTTTGGGATCTTGATGCCTTATTTGTGCCTCAGGATCATCCTGCCCGGGAAATGCAGGATACTTTTTATCTGCCTGGAAAAGCTAAATTGCCGCCGCAGTGGGAGAAAGTAAAGAAGGTTCATGAAGACGGTGGAAATACCGGAAGTACGGGGTGGGGCCATACTTTTTCTAAAGAGGAAGCGGAACAGGTCTTGTTACGAACGCATACGACGGTACTTTCGGCACAGACCTTGGCAAAACTCAAACCAGAAGATTTGCCGGCAAAATTCTTTGCCGTCGGCCGAGTATTTCGAAATGAAGCGTTGGACTGGAAACATTTATTTGAATTTTATCAGGTGGAAGGGATTGTGGTGGATCCGAACGCTAACTTAAAGCATTTAAAAGGTTATCTTACTCAATTTTATACCAAAATGGGCTATGAGAAAGTACGCATGAGGCCAGCACATTTCCCCTATACCGAACCGAGTTTGGAGGTAGATGTCTTTCATCCAGTGAAAAAAGAATGGGTGGAATTGGGGGGAGCAGGTATTTTTAGGCCGGAAGTCGTTATTCCTTTGCTCGGTTTTGATTGCCCGGTGTTAGCGTGGGGGCAAGGGATGGCCAGGATTATCAGTGAATATTGGAAGATTACCGACATCCGGGAATTGTATAAGAATGATGTAAAACAGTTAAGGGAGATGAAGGTGTGGTTACGATGAATCATGGAAAAGAAAAACTGGACATTTATAGCTGTTTAAGCAAAATGGAACATAAACTGTTTGAAGAAAGTGGAAAAATGAACAAAAAAGGACAAGGGCAATATCTCTTAGTGATTGTACTGGTATTAGTGTTTTTATTTTTGATTTATCTGGCCTTTTTCAAGGGATAACCATGCCCACCATAACCCTCAACAAAACGGTATTCGAGAAACTGGTAGGTAAGAAACTGCCATTAGAGCAGCTGAAAGACCGCATCAGCATGCTGGGAACAGATTTAGAAAAGATTGAAGGCGATGAAATTCACGTGGAAATCTTTCCCAATCGTCCCGATCTTCTCAGTGAGCAGGGGTTTGCCCGAGCCTTCAGCTCTTTTATCGGGGTCAAGACCGGATGGCGTGAATATCAAGTCAAAAAAAGCGGACTTAAAGTCATGGTTGATAAATCTGTCACCATGCGCCCCTATACGATGTGCGCACTGGTCAAAAATCTTAGGTTCACGGATGAAAAAATCAGGGAATTGATGCAGATTCAGGAAAAGTTAGCCTTGACGCATGGACGGAATAGGAAAAAGTCTGCCTACGGAATCTATCCCGCAGACAAAATTAAATTTCCGATAACGTATACCGCCAGAGATCCGGCTAAAGTCATGTTTACGCCGTTAGGATTTTCTCATTCCCTGGTGGCAGAAAAAATTCTCACGGAGCATCCCAAAGGGAAAGCGTATGCCCATCTGACCGAAGGCTGGAGCAAATATCCTTTCTTTATTGATGCGGCGAATCAGGTGCTGTGCATGCTGCCGTTTACGAATTCTGAAGAGACCGGAAAAGTAGAGCTGGATACCAAAGAAGTGTTTGTCGAATGTACGGGAATTGATTTGCAGAATGTCACGATTGCTTTAAATATTTTCGTCACGATGCTGGCTGAGATGGGGGGAGAGATTTATAGTTTAGAGATGGTGTATCCGGAAAGAACGATAGTTTCCCCGGAACTAACGCCAAAAAAAATGAAATTAGATCTTGATTATATCAATCGGCGGTTAGGCTTAACGCTGAAGGAAAAAGAAGCTGTCGCTTTATTAGCACGTATGGGGTATGGATTCAAGAAAGGCCGCGTTCTTATCCCGGCGTATCGTGCGGATATTCTGCATCAAGTTGATCTGATGGAAGATCTGGCCATTGCGTATGGCTATGAGAATTTTAAAGAAGAAATTCCTCACGTCGCGACGATTGGCGGGGAAGATCCATTTGAAAATTTCCTGCGGAAAGTGCGGGAAATTGTCACGGGCTTAGGAATTTTAGAAGTCAAGAACTATCATCTGATGGCTCAGGAGGAACTGAAAGGTAAAATGCTTTCCCCGCAGCAGCCGATTGCCTTAAAAAATGCTTTCGGCGACTATAATCACTTACGCCATTCTGTCCTGCCCAGCTTGCTCAAGAATCTGGCGGAGAACCAGCATCAGGAATATCCTCAAAATTTGTTTGAAATTGGCCGGACTTTTATGCTGGACGCTAACATCGAAACGGGCGTGGCGGAAACCGAGCGATTAGTCCTGGTGATGTGCCATGAGAAAACTGATTTCACGGAAATAAGGCAAGTGCTGGACGCCTTACTGCGATCTTTAGGATTGGAACTGGTCATTCAAGAAAGCACTCATCCCAGTTTCATCCCCGGCAGAATCGGTGACGTGCTCGTGAACGGAAAGAATATCGGCCAGATCGGTGAAGTGCATCCACAGGTACTGACAAACTGGGGTATTACCGTGCCGGTCGTGGGATTAGAAGTTGATCTGAAGAAAGTGTTTGAAGAAGTAGAGGTGAAACAATAAAAATATTGCGTTTGTGTCGCAGCTTCGAAATTCTCGCTGTAAAATTGTCTTTAATCAGTTTTTTCGTAATACTTCAGCAATATGAAGCACTACCGTCATCAGGTCGAGCCTTCTTGATTATTACAACGAAGCAGACAAGGGGACGCTCCATACGGGAATGTCTGCTCTCGATAAATACTACAAGAGGCGAGAAGACGGTAGTGCTTCACGGGAAGCGTGGTGAGCATCTTCGAAATTCTTGATATGAACATCGAATGAGCTGCGTTCCCGTAGCACACAGTGAAACGACGATTTCACTGGTGCACCAATGAAGTCGTTGCTTCATTGTGTGGGAGCACCCCCTCGCGACGCTCCAGATATCTTTATCAACGGAATTTCGACCTCCTCAGAAACGTTACGCGTTTCTGGGATGCCAAAAATACAGTATTTTTGTGCATTATGATGCTCACCACGCTTCAGAATACTGAAGTATTACGTTTTTTCTATCGTGGCAATCTTCTTCCTGACTTTTTTTTGTTTTTCTTCACTGTTCTGTTTTACTGGCGCTCCTACAGCGTTCACGGCTCTTTTTTTTGTTTTCCTTTGCCGTTGCAGACGAACGGATACTGTTTTTGCCTTCGTCTCCCATACGTTTATTCCTAACTCGGTGAAAACCTTTTTCACGTCATCATGGCTGGCGCCGCTGTTGAGGGAAAGGACTTCCGCCAACGGTTCCAGATGTAAGATGTTAACTTTTTTTCTGCGGGTGGCACCATCAATCAACACATAGGTATTATCGAAGACTTCCACGACCACCGCTTTCTTCCCAGCATCACGGCCCGCAATTTTCACAACCAGCCTTCCAACGTCAAACAGGCTCATGCGGCACCTCGAGCTTTTGCTTGTAGTGCTGTACGCAAACAGGCTGAACACAGATTCCCGCCATAAGGCCGAGATGGTCTTTTGGATGATTTAGAAATGTGTCGCATTACGGCAGGCCGTTCCCGGGGAACACCAGCTAAAATAGCCTGACAAAGCCGGCAGTGAGCTCTCTGAGGCTTGCGCTCACGATACTGCAGAGCGGTTCTGCCGCCAGGTGTTTTCACAAACACTTTACGAAAATGATGGGAACGATACATTCCTCGTGGCATGGTTAGGTACCTCTATTCTTATTATCTTTATTCTCACAATTCTTGGTCGTGGCGTTCAGAATAATTCTGATCTGAGTCGCCTCAAGATCGATCCCCGTGGGATGATTTTAATGGAGGATAGGGGGTGATTTATAAAGGTTTTGGGAGACATTTTTGTCGTGTCATAAAGAGAATT
>JAHFRS010000107.1 GCA_023266155.1 archaeon | reverse complement strand
TATGAGCCACTCGCACGTCTTCTGGTAATTGTGCGATTTTATTCATGTCAAAAACAGTATTGGCCAGTAAATTAAGAATGTACTCGGAATGTTCCGGCTCAAGGATCGTGGAAAGATATAAACTCTGAAATACATTATACATGGAATGGGTCGTTATCAATCCTGCTCCCTGTTCTGTGGCTGACGTGGTATCACTACTAAAAAAATCCCAATAATCTTCCAATATTTTTTTCTCGTCTTGGCCTAAGTAACGCAGAAAAATTTTCAAGGCAGTATTATCAGACTCTTCGAGCATGGATTGAAGAAGTACTTTGACAGGAATTTTCGTCTCATTGCTCAGATAAAGTGTACCTGAACCCTCAATTCGATCTTCATTTAATATTTCTAGTGGGGTGTTTAAACTAAGCTCCTGTTCTTCTACTTTCCTCATCATGAGAATGGCAATGGCCACTTTGCTTAAGCTGGCTGGACGAAAGGCTCGCCGTGAACCAATGCTAAGGGATGCGCCATCACGTAAATTCACGATGTAAACAGACATACTCAGATTATTCTTTTGGATATGCTGCTCTAACTCTTTTTTCAGAGGCACAAAATTCAAAATCAGATAACTTTTTGCCGGTAATATTCCACTATACACCCTTGGAGAAAGCAGGCCAGTCTTGTTGATAACTTGGCTGTTCTGTTGTTCAGAGGCATGATATTGGTGGAAAAGGAACACGACCAGCACAACAATAATCCCTGCTTGTATACCTATCACCCATCTGGCTTTCATCAAAGAGGAGTTCTCTCTTTGTTATTTAAAGTTTTGCTCTGAGATTGCGGTTACAGACAATTCCGTTATTGAAAGGATAGAATGTTGATATCCAGCAAATTAATCTCATACTCTTTCTCAAAATCAGGCTTCGTTGTAGGATCAGCGATGTAATAGGGGATATTTTCCTTTTCCAACGTAGGAATCAACATCGTAATCTGTCCAGAAGGAATGATCCTTACCCTTCTTTCTTTCCGCCAGCCTCGTACCCCGGCCATCAGTTTCTCTAACGTGTACGGATAAATGGAACGTTCCGTGATCTTTCGTAAGTCCAGTGGATATTCTGACTTCTCATCAAACCCATTGGTCTTTCCCGGCTCTATTATTCTATAAGAAAGGCCGGTTTTCTCTAAAGCAGCGGTAAAAGCTGTGGTATAATCTTCCGCTGGCGTTATCAAAATGGTTTTCCCACGAGAAAAATTAAGGATCTCACGAAGAAGCTGTTCCAGCTGATACTCTCGTGCCAAGGGGTAAATCATCAAAAAAAAGTGGAGTGAGCATAACTTTAAAAAGATGCTGGTTTTAAAGTATCGATATGGTTCTGCTTGCCTCTGAATATAAAATTCTGAAGAAAGGTCAGACGGCTCCCTATTTTACTCTTCCCGCCACTGATGGAAAAACCTATTCTTTATCACATTTTAAAAGTGTCAAAGCCATTTTGATTATTTTCATGTGCAATCACTGCCCTTATGTAATCCCAAAAATCAAAGAAATAAAACGGATTGCTGCTGACTATCAAGAACAAGGCTTGGTGGTCATTGGCATTAATGCTAACGAAGACGCGAATTATCCGGAAGACAGTTTTGAGAATATGCAGAAGTATGCACAAAAGTGGGATCTGCCTTTCCTTTACCTCCGCGATGAATCTCAACATGTCGCGAAAACTTATGGAGCTGTCTGCACGCCCGACCCCTTTTTGTTTGATAAGAATTTCAAGTTAATCTATCATGGGCGGATTGATGATACGCATGGAAAAGAAGCAGGTGTTCATGAATTGCATGAGGTTATTGGTGAATTTATGAACACGGGAACGATTTCTCGGAAAGAAAAGCCGTCGATGGGCTGCAGCATCAAATGGAAAGTATAGTCAGTTCCAACAGGAATTGATGAACCTTACTTTTGAAACAAGGCGGCGATTTCTGTGACACTCTTTTCTCCCGGACTTTTAATGATGGAATGCATACTCCCACCTCCATCTCCTTCATAACGGGGAAAGATATGAAAGTGCAGATGAGGAACGACCTGCCCACCAGCCGGATGATGATTCCATCCTACATTAAATCCGTCAGGAGCCAGCACTGTTTTAATTCTATTCATGACTGTAATGACATCAATCATCAATTCCTGTGCTTCCCATTCAGAAAGTTCAAAGACAGTTTCCACGTGGTTTTTAGGAATGACCACGGTGTGCCCTAAGGCATGGGGCTTAATATCCAGGAAGGCTAAACTGTCTTTATCCTCATAGATTTTATGGCAGGGGATTTCCTCCCGGATTATCTTGCAGAAGATACAGGTTTCCATTGTCAGTTTGTCAGTATAAATAAAATGGGCTGTTCTATTTATAGGTTACGGTTATCAGTAATACTTCAGTCATCTGAAGCGTGGTGAGCATCCTAAGGTCGAAACACACAGAGCAGCGTGCTCTGGTGCACCAATGAAGTCGCTGCTTCATTGTGTGTTCCGTCGATAAAGATATCGAGAGCGTCGTGAGGGGTTGCTCCCTACGGGAACGCAGCTCCCTCGATGGCCATATCCAGAATTTCGAAGATGCTCACCACGCTTCACGTGAAGCACCACCGTCTTCTCGCCTCTCGCTATACTTATCGAGAGCAGACATCTCCGTAGGAGCCATCCCTCTGTCTGCTTCGTTGTAATAGTCGAGAAGGCTCGACCTGAGGACGGTGGTGCTTCAGATGACTGAAGTATTACGGTTATCACCCGCAAGATAACAATCATGTTTATATAGCTCTTCTTCTCACTCTTAAGAATGGTCACGGCGCGCACTCAAGTTAAAGAAATCATTAAAGAAGCCAATGTGGGAGTGGATAACATCGGAGCTGATTTCATGGATAAATTGGATGAAAAAGTCAAACAGTTAATTCTCGATGCGGTCAGGAGGGCGAAGGAGAATAACCGCCGGACTGTGATGGGCAGGGACGTGTAATTTTTTTTCTCGATTAAATAACCTCGGAGCAGGACTCTGGGCAGTATCACTCACTTAATAGATTGTGCCCTGAAACAGAATAATTTATAAGCTTTTTATTCTTTATTCCTCTGATGGAAGCCGCTTTGTTGATATTCCTGATTGCCCTCGCGAACCTGACATTATACTGGTTATTTTGGGGCAAGAAGAAGTTTGAAAACAGATTAAATGCTTAAGACTATTCAAGAGACTACCCATGGGCGAACGTAAACTGGTCGTAGACCATCTGAAATTCAGCTATGAAGGGCTGTTTAACGTGAATGAAGTATATAGTGTCATCAACACTTGGTTCTATGAAAAAGGCTGGGACTGGTATGAAAAGATGAATCAGGAATCCGTGACTGCCAACGGCCGGCAAATCAGGATTGTCTTGGAACCATGGAAAAGTGTCAGCAGTTATTATAAATTAATCATGCATTTAAAAATCCATTTCATTGATGTCAAAGAAATTGAAGTGGAGCATGAAGGCGAGAATCTGCGGTTGAGCCAGGGATTAATCAGGATTACGTTTGATGGTTATGTGATGGCCGACAGAAGTGGCACCTGGACTGACAAGCCGTTTTACTGGCTGTTGACAGTCATTGCACAGAAATATTTTTTCCGGGACCATTTTGCCAAAATGGAAGCGTGGATCAACAGCGATGTGGATGATTTGCATAACAAGATCAAGAATTATTTAAATGTGGTTAAATATAGTTATCAGACATGACGGAAAAATGAGGATAAAATACCTGAAGAGGCACTCGCAAAATGCTTGACACTCACTGCCAGAAGAACCTGATCATCAACGGACGGGAATTAAAGTATAAAGGCATCTTCCGAGCGGATGAACTATTTTCGGCAGTGAATAAAGCCTTGGAGGAAAAAGGTTACATCAAACGGGAAAAGAAGACGGAAGAATTGGTGACCACGGCCGGACGAAAAACGGTGGTGGAACTTCGGCCCTATAAAGAAAAGACCAATTATCTCACCTTGATGATTAAAATCAGGATGACTTTAGATAATGTCCGGGAAACGGTGGAAGAGATTGAGGGGCAGCGGAAGAAATTCGAGCAGGGTGACATCAATATCATTTTTGATGCCTGGTCGTTAATGGACGAGGAAGAACGCTGGAGAATGAAACCTTGGGTGTATTTCCTGAAAGGCTTTATCAACAAGTTTATTTATACCTTCCCGCTGGAAGCCGGCGCGATCGGCGAACTGGTAGGGGATACAGCTTATATTTATAGGCAGGTAAATAAATTATTACAATCTTATCGTGGAGAAATCGGCAAAGTGCCAGTGGAAGAAGAAGTCCGGAAAAGTATGGAAGAAGAGATAGGGAAAGAGAGAGGAGAAGGAATGGAATGAATTATTGTCTTCCGTATTGATGCCTCTTCCTACCTTTGTCGTATCCTAATTTATAATCTACTCCGTTATACTCAGCGTGGTTAAATTTTCTGCCGCGCAATCCATCTTGAAAACCGTGGAAACTGCCACTACTAATTATTTGTCTCACGGCGTAAACTCCAAACTCAAACTGCTGATCCAAGTCGTCGATATTTAATTTCATGGCCTGAATATATCGTCCCAAATCATTTCTTATTCTTGGTTTAAGTTTAGCCTCTTTGGCAATATAGGGATCATTATTGAGAATATTCTGTAGAGATG
>JAHFRS010000018.1 GCA_023266155.1 archaeon | reverse complement strand
TAAATAAGCACAACAGTACGAACTGCCAGAACCACCAATTGCCCTAGCACCTGAAGTACCGCAGGAAGCATATTGGTCTGCACTTGCTTGCTCTGGGAACCTAAATCCCCCCAACCCACACCAAATCACGTAATCTCTCCATCCTTCAGAAGGTGTAGCACTTCCCGTAAGTTCGTAACCTGCCGCGCAACTGCCAATTATTGGACTATCACTATGACATAAATACTGCAACAGATTTCCACTCAACAAACTAGAGCCACCAGGACAAGCTCCTGAGGGGGGAGAAGTACTAAAAATGGGATCACTCAAATCCAGCAGACATTCATACTCTCCGGTAATTCTTTGAGAATCAACAGAACCATAATCGCCGGATCTGAAATAACAAAACGTTCCCTCGGGCGGGTTTGAAATATATATGTGGTGTGATAAACAGAATGATTCTGCTCCTTCACGTGTTCCACAAACTCCTTCTCTATCTGACAATTCACGTGCAAAACGCTGTTGGCCATTCGGACAAGGCAAGGCTATAGCAACACAAGGCTTAAAAGTATTATTAACACAGCGTTCATTGCTGGTGCATTGAGTAGCCTGATCACGCTGAACGCCTGGTTTAGGACAACTGTAATCATGATATTTATTTCTGGAATCGCAACCATCAGAGTTTGTTATGGTCATTACTTTCTTTCCACTTCCTTGAACGATAGTAGTTCCACTCGCGGTTTCCGTACAAGAAGTAACGGTTTTATCCTGAGGAAGCGCAAAAGCTTTCCCAGCAAAACCTTGCCCTGGAGCACAACTAACCACCAACAAGATTATGACGGTAAGTAATCCTAATAATAGAACATTCAGTTTTTTCATCATCAACACCTCATTTCAACAAGTTTCCCGAGAGAGAGAGAGAGAGTTGACTATAAAAAGATGATTGCCCTCTCCATGATAGTGAAAATTGAAGTTCTGGGGGCAGAAGGTAATGTAGCCTGATTAAAGTGTCAGGGCATTAAGTGGAGTCCGTTAAAGAACGGTGCTGCCATCGAACGAAAGAAGAAAACCAGTCTTAAAGTATATTTTAGTAAAATATAAAATAGGTATTAAGTATATTTTAGTAAAGTATATAAAGAGGGAGAGATTTAGGGGTTTATGGATAAAGAAACGCTCAAAAGAATGATCTTGGAACAGAAAGAAATTTTTGAACAAGAAAAAAGAATAGTGGATCGGGCTTTCCCTGAAAAATTGCTGACTACACCAAAAATAATTATTATTACGGGCATTAGAAGGTGTGGAAAATCCACCTTGCTGCGCCAAATTGCCAGGAGCTATACAACTTATGGTTATTTTAACTTTGAAGACGAACGCCTACTTGATTTTACCTATAAAGATTTCAATGTTTTGTTGGAAGCTTTTTTAGAATTACACGCAGATTTGAAAGTACTTTTTTTTGATGAAATCCAAAATATTGGCGGGTGGGAAAAGTTTGCCAGACGCCTGTTTTCAGAAGGTTACAAACTATTTATTACCGGTTCCAATGCTCAGCTGTTAAGTTCAGAGATCGCCACAGCTTTAACCGGAAGAAATCTGAAATTAGAATTGTTTCCATTTAGCTTTGTGGAATATTTGCATTATCATCACTTCCTTATTAAAGCCATCTATACCACTAAAGAAATAGCGGAAATATCCCGATTGCTTCAGGATTATATTTGTGAGGGTGGTTTTCCAGAGATGGTAAAAAGCAAAGATAGCGAAGAACTAACTGAAATTTATCAAGATATTATCATCAAAGATTTACTGGTTCGTTTTGCTATCCGCGACAGCAAAGATTTCCGAGAGCTGGCACTTTATTTATTATCAAACATTTCACAAAAGATCAGCTTTAATAACATCAAGAATCTTCTTCATTTCAGCACTACTTCAAAAGTTAAAAATTATATGGATTTTCTTTCGGAGGCGTATCTGCTCTTTGCCGTCTTTAAATATGAATATTCAATCAAAAAGCAAATAAAAAATGACCGGAAGATTTACGCTATCGATTCGGGGCTGATTAATGCCATTGCTTTTAGTTTCGGGAAAGAGCAGGGTAAACTATTAGAAAACATCGTTTTTTTAGAATTGAAGCGGCGAAAATTGGAGATTTACTATTATTATGGCAAAAAGGAGTGCGATTTTGTGATAAAAAAAGGTGTGAACATCATCCAAGCGATACAGGTTGCTGTACATCTCGAGCAGCCAGAGACGAGAGAAAGAGAATTGCAGGGACTGCAGGAAGCGATGGAAAAATTTAGACTTGCCGAAGGAGTTATAATTACTATGAATGAAGAAAACTCCATTGTCTTGAACCAGAAAAAGATTTTCATAATTCCGCTTTGGAAGTTTCTTATCCGCACAGAGAAATTGACGAGCTGATAGAAAAATAATAAAACTCATTTCCTGATCTGATCGTCTTTGCCACAATAGGGGCAGTTCAAGTTAAAAAATACCCCAGCGCGGCCGTTATCAACTTTAAAATTATAATTACAACGGGTGCAGAACAGCACTTTATAATCCGTGGCATCGCCTTTCTCCTGCTTGGTGACGGTTCGCTCATAGACATTGCGGATGAGTTCTTTCTTCACCCCTTTAGGAGTAGCGGCCACCTTGGCCGACGCCCGGTTCTTCATTTTGTCACAACAGGGCGCACAGAGCATCCAGTTGCGTTCCCGGTCTTTGGGAAAGAGCTTCACCTGAGTAGCTGGCACATCGGCTTTACACACTTCACAGGTTCTTAGTTTGCGAATGTCGACCATGATTTCTCTCCTCTGATGTTTTCTTTCAATGCTAACAAGCGAGGTTATATTTAAACCTTATTCAGTAAAATCCGGTAGAACGAGATTTTTATAAATCGTTACCTATCTCTACCTTCTCACTCAATTGTCACTTTCACCACCACAACATCTTCAACCGGCTTATCCTCAGAACCGGTTCGAACAGACTCAATTTTATCCACCACATCCATACCTGAAACCACTTTTCCAAAGACAGGATGTTTTCCGTCCAAAAACGTATTCTTGGCAGTATTAATAAAAAACTGGCTTCCCCCAGTATTGGGGCCATGATTGGCCATGGAAATGGTGCCTGGGACATTACTCAGCCCGATGCCAAACTCATCTTTTATTTCGTACCCTGGGCCGCCCGTTCCCCAAAGTCTTTTCTTATTTACATCCTGAGTTAAAGGATCTCCTCCTTGAATCATAAATCCAGAAATCACCCGATGAAATCTGGTTCCATCATAGAACCCTTTCTCTGCTAAATCAATAAAATTCTTGGTGGTCAAAGGAGTTTTATCTTCAAACAACTCGACCTGAAATCTTCCCAACGACGTTTCAAAAGTGGCAGTTCTGTTTTTCATAGGTAGGGGGCGACAGGAAATAATGAGGATGACCGTTATCAACACTACTCCTAATTCAATACTTTTCTTCATTACGGCAGCCAGGTTTTTGGATTTTTCAGTTTTTCAGGAAGATATTTTTCCATCACGAAATTTAATCCCCACGCCGCAAGGGCCTGCTGCTCGGCACGAACTTTCATTTTAGCCATCTGCTCTAAGGCTTTCTGCCACTCTTTATAATGCTTGATGAAAGGGTCATTCTTGATCAAATCTTTAATTTTCTTAATGTCAACATCTTTCAGCGGATGCGTCGGCAACTTATAGTCAATGATATCCTGCGGTGTCACTCCTAAAAATGTTGCCTGGGGCACACAGAAAAATTCATTGATATGTGCGGCATTGCCAGAACCAACTTTAAGCGTCCGATAGATGGAGCCAAACCCGTAAGGGTCACTGTCGGTAAATACATATACGGGCAATTTTTGCTGGTCAGCAATCTTCCGGACAAACCGCCGGCAGGCTCTCGTTGGCACACCACCCATCGAAATCAGGATACAATTGGCGGTCTTCCAGTACTTATGCTTATTTAACCGTTCAAACATCCCGCTGGTTTCAATCGCTAACACAAACTTAGCTTTCGTTTCAAACTTCAGATGCTCACAGGAACTCGGTACAGAATAGGCGCCGGAACCAAATTTGGTACAGTCGATGCGTAACTCTTTTCCCGTTTCGGAATCTTTATCAATGACAATCAATTCTCCGGCAATATCGCCGCCTTTTTCTTCCGGAATAAACCCAATCTGTTCCCGATTAACTTGCATCATTGCTTCAATATCGTCCATCACCGTATCTGATTCTGGCTGCTCTAAAAAGCGTGCTTCGCCCCAATTCTTACTGACGTAATAAGCCTCCCTCTTGGTGGCGATGTCATCGGTTTCTACCAAGTTCTTCGACAAACCCATCATCCGCAGAGTCTGGGCAAACGTTTTGATCGTGCCTGCCGTCAGTGTCCGTGCTTTAATTCCAGGCAACAGCTTGAAATAACCTTCTTTCAAATCATATTCAACATTGGTTAAAGAGCGTAACGGAATTTTTAACTGAGGTTGCTTCATCTGCTTGATCTTGCTGTGCATCTCTTCTGCCATCGTGACAATTTTTCGCACGACGTCCTTATCGCCTGTTTTTTTTATCGCCATAATGTTCACATCAGTTTTGTTTGCCGTTCTTCTTCCTCATCATCGTCTCCATCATCATCGTCATCATCGTCATCATCGTCTCCGTTATCGTCATCACCAGCCGCTTTGAGGGAAGGATTTTTGCGCCCCTTTTTAGGTTCTGGGACTTCCTCGACGGCAACTTCTTCCTCCGCGCCAATTTTGGCATATTCAGGGTCATACTCAGGATTATCCACGCCGATTTCTTCCAGTTCGCCACGAGTATGCTCAAGGATTTCATATAAATTATCTTCTATTTTCTGACGCTGCTCATCGTTGATACCGGTAATTTCTTTGATTGATTCCGCCACGTGAGGAATATATTTTTCAATGTAACCACGCTTCTTGACCTCATCCCCGATACGCCGTTTTTTGTTGACATACATCGCCAATTTTCGGCCGCATTCCTGCAAGGCCAATTTGATTTCTTTGATGATTTCCGGATAATGCGCCAGGGCTTCTTTTGATTCAGAGGTAAACGGCACCCAGACGGATGTCATATGCACCACCATCGTACATGGTCCCGTGGGCAAAGATCCCTGACTTTGATTTAATCCATAGGTCCTCCAGACGGTGTTCTGGATGGCATTGGCAATGGCACAAGCGCCCTGCTGATATAATAATGGCACGCGGTTGCCAAAACGCATGATCCGAATCGTGCCTTCCACATCCTGTTCTCCACCATAAGCACAGGCGACTTCAACCACAAAGGGATTGCCACGATAGACCGCCGGCGGCCTCGTCGTCGCAGCATAAAATTCCGCATTGATTTCCTTGCGCAACCCATGTTCTAACAGTTCCGCACCAATCGGCGAGATACAATCTGTTGGCGGCGCCATGATTTTAGTTTTTTGGATGCCTTTATACAGATGTTCGGCCATGTCCCGGCTGACTTCTTTAGGTTTCGTATGAGGGAGTAAAGCAGAATTCTGACAGATTTCCTTGGCCGTCCCAGGACCAACACGCACAAATTCTGTGGTTAAAAATTGCTGTAAGGTCTTAGCTTCCGTCGTTTCCAGCATTTTAATGAGAATGCCTAATTCCACGCCATAGGGATGTGGTTGGATTTCCTGCACTTCCGGCGGCAGCTGCTCCGTGACACGGGCAAAAATAATCTGCTGGGCTTCAGGATTGGTGTAAATAAAAGTAGCATGGGGATTGACGATGGCCGTTTCTTTCAGGTATTCATCCACCGACTGGCGGCCTTTGAGGTACTCGCCTTCCATATCGATTTCGACTCGGATACCGTGATCTTTCCCTTCCCACACCTGCTCGACATCTTCAATCACGTCCGGATTATTAGTCTGGGTGTTGATTTTCAATTTAAAGGCATGAGCTTTGGAGTCTTTACCGGTCTTGGAAAGGATCGTTGCGGGCTTTCCCGTCGTTAATTGGCCGTAGAGAACTGCCGCAGAAATGCCGATACCTTGTTGCCCGCGGGTCGAACTTAATTTATGAAACTTGCTGCCATATAACAATTTGGCAAAGATTTTGGGAATTTGCTTGCGGATGATGCCCGGCCCATTATCTTCCACGATGACCCGGAAACGTTTTTCTTCCAACTGGACTAGCTCCACGTTGATTTCTGGCAGAATTCTGGCTTCTTCACAGGCATCTAAAGAATTATCAACAGCTTCTTTCACCGCCATTAAAAGAGCCTTCCGTGGATTATCGAAGCCGAGAAGATGACGATTTTTTTCAAAGAATTCGGCGATACTTATCTCTCGCTGTTTCTTCGCCAGATCTTCAGCGGTTCGTGGTTTTTCGTATTTGTTTAGCACCATAAGGTCGAAACTCCTGCCATTGATAAATCGAGTGCGTAACGGGGGGTTGCCCCATCCGGGGACGTAGCACCAACCACTTTTCCATCGAGAGTTTCGAAGGTGCTAAACAAATACGTTTTTTCTTCCGGCATCTTCGGCACCATGCCGCGAGAAAACAGGAAAATGTTTATAAGGGTTGTGGTGACTTACGTTTTGCCCTTGGTGAAAGCGCTTTCCCAGATCAACTTAAAATGCTGACGATACGTTTGAGCGATTTCTGTTGATGTTATGACAATAGCCACCATCACGGGCGCCCACAGATTGATATTAACCTTGTCAGCATAAATACACTTTTGTCTTTAGGTAAAAAGAGAAGATAATTTTTGTCTAATTTCAGAGAAAATCACGCTGGTAGCGATTCAAAGATAGTGTTTCCATGTTTCTTCATCGAGAGAATTATCCCACACCTTGGCAAATACTTTTTCTCCTAACGCAATCCACGTCCGTCGCTCTTCATTTTCTTTCGTTTTTTGAGAAGGTCGTGTTACTTTTTCCAGCCAAAATCACCCTCACCCCAACAACTGTTCCTTCTTTTTCTTTTCCAGATACCTATAAACCGTCTTATGCATCGCTCCCTGAATTAGCATCGCCAGCGCTTCCCGAGCTACAGAAACCTGTGCTACTTCCCCGATAATCCCCACAGTCTTGCCATAGACAGAAATATAAGTATCCGTCAATCGTTCAATCTCTTCCCGTGACTTTCCTCCCGTGCCAATCACTCTGCCTTTCAGTCGTTCCATCATGTTCTTGTTCTTCCCCGTCATGATAGAGAGGTCAATGATTTCAAATGCGTAATCCGCTTTCAGCAACTGCAACGCAATTTTAGGGTTAAATCCCCGACCGATGGCTCGGACAATTTCCCGGGCAGTATAGAGCAAAATGGCATCTTCACCGGTGATGGCCACGTCGCCTTCCTTAGAAATCACCAATTTCGTTTTGGTCTGTACTTCAATCTCCTTCTTACTTTTTCCTTCCGTTCCCACTAATACTCCTACACGCTCTTCCGGGATTTTCAACTCGTAGGAGAATTCATCTCCGGTAAGTTCCTCAGCGGATTTTTCCTCAGGGTGATCGTCAGATTCTTCCGTGTCCATAATTACGTCTTTTTACCGGTTATTTTATTAAACATTGCCTCAGAATTTGCTGGTACACCTATTTTACGAAAGAATTTGATCACATTCTTCACATCCCTTGCCAACAGTTCTTCAGCATTAGGCGTCTTCGTCAACGTAGCCTGAGAAAAATCAATCAAATATGGTTTCTCCTGATGATTCAGAATATTGAAGGCCGAAAGATCGCCGTGGATTAGCCCGCCCTGATACAGTTTTTTCATTTCTTCAACGACCAATTCTAAAAATTCTGGGGGCTCCCTGGGATGAGCATCTTTCAACATCGGCGCCGGCTGCTCATCGCCAATCATTGTCTCCACCAAAATGTTGTATTTCCAGGCTAAAGGAACCGGCGCCAGAACGTTAGCTTTTTGTGCTTTAAACAGGTTCTTGTATTCCCGCTGAGTCCAGGAAAAAATGATCTCCCGTCTCTTTTGTTTGAGGAACTCATAGCGGGGATCTTTTTGGATATAGGCAAACATTGTGCGGAAATCACAGTTCTGCACGCGATATATTTTAACAATCAGTTTCTGCTTGCCTTTAATGGCGAGGAAGACATTGCTTTCTTTGCCCACTTTCACCGGAGAAACCAAATCATCAAAGGTGCCACGGCTATGGAGTTCAAACAAGTTGCGGTGAGTGAATTCGTCAAAGACGCCCTGAGCCGTCTTGAAGCGTTCCTGATAGCGTAAAGTGACCATAAAAAATAGAAAAGCAGAGTAATTTTATATAGTTATTCTTTCCAATGGCGAAGAATGGTATCAGAATGGAAATCAAACGCTCTGAGTCTTGTTAGTATCGCTTTCGCCATGTTGGCTTTCATCAACAAAGAAGATCGTCTATGGGCCAGTGCCGTTTTTGCCGGTACGATAGTTTTTTATATCATCAAATCTTTCTCTGAAGATATGGAGGGCTATGGCGAAAGCATTAAGAAGCTCGAAGAACGCCTCAACATCCATAACCAGTTAATTGGTTTGAAAAGCGATGTGGAATACTTAAAACAGCAAATGGTGAGGAAAAAATGAAGTTGTGGAACAAAACAGGAAGTGGACATAAAGAACTCATTACCCTCATTCAAATCGCTCTCATTATTATTGCCCTCTATTTGATACTAAAAGGGATAAAAGTAATTTAGCTTCAAAAAAATCGCGCGCGACGCCCTACGTCGCACGACGACGGTGGGCTACTCGGAGGAAAGACCCGTCGCCGTTAAGGTAGTTGCTGCCATAGGCATACGAGTTGCGGTCGAGGATGTAGACGAACAAAGCCCGCAGTTCATCATCAGCAGTATTCTGGCGAACATAAAATCCCATGCCCGTATCACGATTAAACTTCTGCTTCAATAGTGGAAAGACTATTGCCGAATACGTTTGCAACAGGGGAACATCATTTTCAACTGCAGCACGCCACGCCGGGTGAGCCTGTACTTCGCTCGGCGTGAGAGCAGTATTATACTTTACTCCTCGGGCAGAAGAGTCCAATTCCACACCAGAAGTATGAGCGACATAGGGAACGGCCAGAAAAGCATCTTTGTTAGCTTTATCAATCGTGATAAGTGGCAGACATTCAGGAATAACCTTAAACTTCGTGGTGTTGGCTTTATACGCTATGCCCGTACAGCTATCGAGCCATTTCAAAAAGAGAGCCTGACGTTCTTCTGCCGTCTTTGCTCGTCCATCAGGATGCTGCAAGGTTTCATACTCTTTGACCCGTGCTTCGAGATTCTCTCGGAAAGTTAAAGGGCGGTACACTATGCTTCCATCGGGCAAGGTAAATTGAGGATGAGCTGAAGCAGGATCATTCTTACACGCTTCACGAAGGGCATCAACACCTAACGCATAGGTATTAGTTTGAGGCATCAGAATATAATCTCCATCAAGGCTGCTGCCAGCAGGAGGTCTTGAACCAGCTACATCAGGAGGAGGTGGAGGAGGCGGAACACGTGGATTCAAATAAGGATTCCGAGCTACTTCAGCCGGATCAATATGTACATATTTCCAGGGATTAGTTTTGGTCATTTTCCTTTTTCTCCAGCAGCATAGCTTGAATAAAATCGGTGAGTTATATCGATTGCCCGACGAGGTAATTCTGCCGCATTGCTGATTTTAACCACCGTTCCACCCCATCGTTCAATGTCACGAGTGACGGCAGTCTCTCCGCCAATCTGGAAATGAACATAAAACTTGTCAGCAACAATGTGCTTAAAACGGTCTTTCACTCGTACACCGGCTTTGACAACGTTATTGTCTTCGTCAAGTTTTGGCTCTGTATACCAGGAATCCCAATTCTGAATTTCCCCATCACTGATCGTCATCAAAATACTGCCCGGCTCACGAGTTTGTTTTGCCAAAACATCAACATCAATTTCTGTACTGGTGCCAAACGCTGGTTGCAAGATGCGTTGTTTAATTTGTCCTCGTTCTTCGTGAGTTTTCTCACCGCTGGCCTTCGTCTGTGAAGAGAACGTGATCAAATTGTAACGTGTCTTTGTTCCCACGCCCAGACGATGCAGGGCTTTTTCCACACCGTAATAGGTAAGCACACCGTAGTGATAGCGACTGTTATCTCCCCAGGGGACGATGGAAGTGTTGCCAACTCCCCCGGCATTTGCCGCTAATTTCATACTACTAGATGTATCCAGCAGAGCAATATTTAATTCCGGATAGCTGGTCATGCTCTTCTTATATTGAGCCTGATGGTCAAGATATTGTCGAGGCACGGCAAAGCAAGGTTCGCCCCTCTCGTCAAAAATGATGTGTCCAAAGAGGATGTGTTCAACCGCATCTTTATCTGGATCAAATTGACGGGTTTGGATCGGAGCAATAGGCAAACGTTCCCCTCTACGGGGTGCTTCTGCTTTAATTATAATTTCCGCTGCTTTGCCCTGATAAAAGTAATCTAAAGCACGCCAATTTTCAATAAAAGAAGGAATATTTTCCCCGTTCTTATTACGGCGTAACATTACTTTTTTCAGGTTATCCCGGTCAAGGACACGTTTAAAATCTTCATCATCAACTTCGTCCGGCGTAAAACGAATGACACTGCCAAAAGTACTAGGAACTTTATACCCTCCTGCGCCGATATGGGGCAGCAGTTCTGCGGAATCATGATCCATCAACGTAGCCAAGTGCTTGCCAAAGGTGTAAAAAAGATGAGGCCATTGTGATTTATCAAAGAGTCGCGCGATATTTTGTTGCTTGTCTTTAGTCAATCCCACCTCTTGAATACAGGCCGCAACTACATCATCAATACGTTGGGCATTGGTGTAGTATTGACGAAGCATTTTTTGTTGTCGTGGAGATCCCATGAGATGCATATTGAGCTTAACAAAAGCTTCAAAAAGTGGAGAATATTTTCCACGATTGACTTCTCCCTGCTCAGCAAAGTACATACTTAACCCATTTAGCTTGGTATATTGCGAGCAATTAAGATTATTAATGATATCAGCAATCACATTCTCAAGATGCAGTGCTCCTTGTGGGGAGAACTTTCCTGCTTCCAGCATAGCCTTCGATACAGCCTCAACGGCAATTTCTTTTCCGTGAAGGTCTTCCGGACAGCCTAAACCCCGTGCATCATGTTTTAATTTGTGATGCCCCATTTCATGGAAACCGACATCTTCAGCGATCTTAACACGGATATCTGGTGCTCTTAATCGTCGGGAAAAAGCTTGAATGTTGGCGTACTTTAAAGGATTCCAGCCAGCAGGAATTTGAACTTTAATAGGACGAGAATCGGTATGTTCAATATGTGCAGCAATAGAGCGAGCGCCAGTAATTTCTGTCACCGAGACGGAGCTGGCAGAACCTTGGGCAAGGACAAGGCGTTGCAGGTGCTGTTCCAAATCTTTGGCTGGTAAGGGGATCATTTTTTTCACGGCGCACGACGACGGTGGGCGACTCGGAGGAAAGACCCGCTGCCGTAAAGGCTATCGCCACCGGCACTCGAGCTGCCGTCAAGGTTGCTGACGAACAAAGCCCGCAGTTCATCATCAGCAGTATTCTGGCGAACATAAAATCCCATGCCCTTATCATGATTAAACTTCTGCTTCAATAGTGGAAAGACTATTGCCGAATACGTTTTCAACAATGACACATCATTGTCAACAACAGCACGCCACGCCGGGTGAGCCTGTACTTCGCTCGGCGTGAGAGCAGTATTATACTTTACTCCTCGGGCAGAAGAGTCTAATTCCACACCAGAAGTATGAGCGACATAGGGAACGGCCAGAAAAGCATCTTTGTTAGCTTTATCAATGGTGATAAGCGGCGAACAGGCAGGAATAACCTTGAACTTTGTGGTCTTGGCTTGGTACATCATACCCGCAGAGCTATCGAGCCATTTAGAAAATAAGGCCAGACGTTCCTCATCAGTCTTTGCTCGTCCATCAGGATGCTGCAAGGTTTCATACTCTTTGACCCGTGCTTCGAGATTCTCTCGGAAAGTTAAAGGGCGGTACACTATGCTTCCATCGGGCAAGGTAAATTGAGGA
>JAHFRS010000106.1 GCA_023266155.1 archaeon | reverse complement strand
CTGCGCTTCGGTAGACCAAAAAGTAAAAGCAGCAGATCATCCTTTGGGAGTTGAATGCAGCGAGACAGAATGTGTTTTGCCACGGTCAAAAGATCTTGTTCCAGATTTTGAATGGGTGTATCATTCGCCGGAAATAGAAGTGAGGGAAGCGAAACGATTTCCCGGGTCGGATAAGACGGTAGTGTATGTCGCTGATGTTCATCTCTTTCAATATCAACTCAGAGTGATGAAGTTATTATCAGAATTTAAAGATCATGGTTTTGGCGGAATTATCGGTTTGGAAGGAATTGCGGGAAATCTGAGCGAGCAACCAGAAAAAACACGAGAAATTTATGAAAATGATCTTCGATTATGGAAAGATGCAATAAACCGTGCTGCACTCTATCCTTTTTTAACTTTAGACAAACTATTACAAATGGAAGTGACTGGTTCCAACTTCTTAGATTATTGTCCAGAAGAATATTTAATATGTAATCCCGGAAATTCTTATAGTTTCCCAACAGTTGAATTATTTAATGGTCAGGCTACAGTAATTGGGATTGAGAATGTACACTTGTACGTACAAGAGGCCATTCCCGTTATGAAAAATCAATTACAGCAGGCTATTACCTTAGTGTCTTGTTTCTATCAACTACATACCGATGACTTCGCTTCGTGCAGTGGTTTTCTTGATCAGTCTCATTCTCCTGAAAATAAACGAGATCCTGAGTTTCTTAGTCGTTATCGCAGAATTCGTGATCAGAAAGAATCGTTAGCAGAAATGCTGGCAGGGATGAAAAAAAGCTATGCTTGCTTAGATCAAATCCCTGTCCCGTCGAGAGCAGTCGAAGAGAATAATATTGATGATCTTCGTTCCAGAGCTGGCGTACAGAACTTAGTGGAAGAAATGGATAAGCATCACATTAATCAAGGGTTACTTATCTTTGGGGCAGGTCACGAACAAGAAATACGTGCAGAATTATCCAGAAGAAGAATCTCCTATCTTTCCATTCAGCCCGTAGGACAGAAAAAGTCGGAGTTTCCATGAAACAGGTCTTCACCATTTCCATTGATGAACAGCTGGTGCAGAAAATCAGGGAACACAGCAGAGATAGTTCTTTTCGCAATAAATCCCATTTAGTGGAAGAAGCAATCAAGAAGTTCTTGGAGGAAAGGCAATGATTCCTACCGATGACTCCGCTGAAACAGAGAGATTAAGACAGCAGCTCTTTGGCAATTTTACCGAGCAAGAACATTTTTGGATTCAACTCTATTTGGCGATGATGGGGAAAGAAACGGAAACAGCACCGCCTTCTTGGATGACTCAACATCCCATGCCTAGTCCGGCGTGGATTGGTCTTACTCCTGGCAGGCTGTATGTGCCTGAGCAAGGAACGTATGACGATTTACTGGGCGTATTTACCGCCACTATTGGCAACCCACAAAAAACGTGGGAATATATTGGCATGATGAGGGCTATACCTTCAGAACGTCAAGTGGATATCGCAGCGAGAGAGTTCTTTGATCTTGAACCTTCCACTCTTGATGCTGTCTCGCGAAAATCTGTTCAAAATTTACTTTTAGAAATTAACGAAAAAAATGTACTCAAGCGCGTTCGAAAAAGTGATGGGCAGGATATTTCGGCAGTAGAATATTACCACTTGGTGCAGCAATTATTGAATCATCCTTTTCTGCTGCAGCACTGTTTAGGTAAACATGCCGAAACGGTATTTAACGCCTTGAAGACCGGAGATTTTTGTCGCAGTATAATCCTAGAAGAAGTGGTCGATGAAGAATCTCGTAATCCAAATGTGCGAGTGAGATTATTTTTAGATCGTCTTCCGGGATTGGAAGAGGGAGGATATCCTCTTGATCATTTCGTCAAATTTTATTCTGCCGAGCAGAAAGAGCAGCGAGATTTTGAAGCATGCCTGAATCATTATCTGGGTGGAACTACTCCTGTTGCATCAGTAGGAAGAGCGCAAAGTGTTGATGTACCGGTAAAGATACTGCTGCCTCGGGGAAATACTTCTGTGATATGCGAATATGCCTTAGTTACCCCGTTTGCGGCAGAGGTAGAGACCTTGGATTCTTTTTTAGCAAGAAGCCCTCAACATAAAATGGCTGTTCTTCAGGATATGAATGATGTTCTCGTGCAGCTGCATCAGCAAGGCCTTCCTAATTTAGGAGTTTTGCGGATGTTGCAGAACATGGCAGATTTACAGGAACAAGAATTTCTAGAGAGCAAAGAAATCCTGCAATTTTCGCTGGATATAACGAGGGATATGCGCAAAGATGCACAGTTGTTGCGAGAGCACTTTTATACGCCTGATGGCCAGCTCCAACAGATAAATTATACTCACAACAGTCATGTGTTGTTTAAAGCCGGCGGGAAATTAGATGAGGTGTATAATGAGCAGTATATCATTTCAAGCTTGCTCGAAGAAATGGCTCTATTTGCCCCCTCATTTATCCATGGCGATGTTCGTCCTAAAAATGTCTTAGTTTCTCCTACTCAAAGCAAACTTATCTTAACTGATTTCGAAGAGCAATTTGTCGGATTTGGCGCTCCCCAAGAAGATTTAGCAAAATTATATTCCTATCGATCTTTGGGTTTATCAATGGAAGAACAAGAATCGTTGGTGCACGATTATGTCCAGAAAAGGGAGTTGCCGAAACATTATGCGAATACTGAAATGAATATAGAAGGTTTTTTCCTGCTTGGATATCATGCCGCGGTCATCTATAAAACGTTAGTTCATTTGAAGTACACGCACGAGCAATCTCATGTACGATATACTTCTGAGCGAGCAGAAGAAATGATGGAAGCAGATCTTCAGGTGATTGAACTTCATGCTGGTAAGCTGTCGGAAGAAGGGATTTCTCTGTTACGAGAGGCAATCTGTGCGGAATATGAATTTACCCCATAATCAATCCCATCAATGCTCCAATGGAATCATGCACGCAGCGCATGGCCATGGAAATTTGCAGCATTATTTTTCCATTTCTTTCATCAATGTTTTTATCCAACTCTTTGACCATTTGTTCTTTTATCTCCAACGCTTTTTGGAGGTATGGTAATTCCTTCCGGTAATATGCTTCATACATGCACTCGAACAGATGGAATAACTCTTGCAGTAATTTCAACGTGGTGGGATTAATTTTCTTTTCATCCAAGCAGTGCTGATAGATGTATGTCAGCTTAATGGAATAAAGAGATAAATTAGAAAAAATAAATGAGTGATATTGGATGAGATTGTTGTCTTTAATCCTTTTGGAAGTGGTCCTGATGGCATAATTGGTTAATTTACGAACGTTGTCGTTAAGGGCGTTGATTTTGTCTTCCTGTTCCCTGCTTTTGTTCTTGATGTCTTCCAGAAGGATACGGTGCATATCTTTGACCAGAAAGAAGCATTTGCGGATGGAAATTCCAATATTCTGTTCTTCCTCAGAGCTAAAACTTTGAATGAGACAATAAGCTTTTCCTACATCGGTAACTTCATATCCCACCGTGAGCGTGGAGAGAGTTTGATTGATAATTTCCAGTGGAATTTCTTTCTTAAAGATTAATTTTAATTCGTCGATGCCTTTCTTATAAGCGTTGGTCAATAATCGTTGGAGAAAGTGATAGGAATGGTTGTCGATAACTATTTCTTGTTTGAGAAGCATAGGCTTATGTTCGGTAGTGACATAAAGTTTCCCCTGCTCTTCTTCAATATTTATTTCATGTCCAGGCTGAAGATGATGCTGCTCAGCCCATTTTTTAGGAAGACAGATGGTCAATCCTCCTGCCCCCTGCTTGATCAATTTGCGTTTCATGGTTGGTCTAAATCTGTCTTTTTTATATTATTAATATAAAAAATATAAGTTAAATATAAAGCTTTCGGTCTGAATTTACTTAAAAGTGGTGTAAGGTTGTTCTGGGTGGAAGGAAAATATGGACAAAAATATGAACTCAACCGAACAAACATATTTAACCGAACTGGTAGAAAAAGCATTGGATAGTATTGAATACACTGGGGCACTGTTAATTGATGCGGAAACTGCTCAGTTCTTAGACCAGCGATCAGGTCAGCCTGTTCGAAAATACTCTTTTTTTCGTCAGTCCGAATTATATAAAATCGCCAATGATGAGCTGCATTCTTACGTTCGTAGCGAGAAATTCAAAGAAAGTTTTTTCAGGCAATATATCGAACAAGAACAGGCCGCTGGAAATGAATTTGTACCCCTTTTTCCTCTTGATGGTTCAAAGTCTTTCGGTATCCAGGATGCCAGAGAAGTCGATAATTATCTGGCTGAAGTTGGCCGAATAGGACATTTATATGAATCTCATGAGCAATTGAGGGAATGGTTTAGCCAGCAATTTCTTCAAAGTTTAAATGACCGTAATTATTACGTGCGACATGCGTATCGGACTATGCTTCATTTCAACAGGCCTATTTCATTTGATGATGCGCTTGGTTTTGAGATTGAATCAGTTCTCAATCCTCAGTCCATCCAGGATAAAGCAGTACAGCAACTCAAAAGTACCGTGGGGGGAGACATCCAAAATAAAATGTTATATGATTCTTTTATTGAAAGAGCAACTGCTTCGCAGGAATTTGCCTTGTTCTTCTCTCACCCGGTTATTCAATTTTTAGCCTATCAGGCCGTGACGCATCCGCCAATTTCAGTGCATGGCGTACGATTGCAGGATTTTATCGAAAGTCTTGATGTA
>JAHFRS010000105.1 GCA_023266155.1 archaeon | reverse complement strand
TGTCAGCCACGTCCTGATGAAGAATCGTGTAGTGCTTATTCTCTTGAAGCTGCTGCAGATACTCTTTCATGGATTGCTCGACGTGCTCTTGAGGCTTACCAAGTATTTCCATCACGGCGCGGAAGGTTATTTTGGGCATCGGCTTTAGGAATGAAGGAGGTTTTTAAGGGTTTCTGCTGTTAGTATTTGTTTAGCACCATCAGGTCGAAATCCCTGCAAAGAATATATCAAGAGCGTTAGGGGGACGCCCCCTACGGGGATGACGCTCCTTCGAGTGTTACATCGGGGATTTCGAAGGTGCTAAACAAATACTGCCGTTACCTCGTCCTCCACACCACCACCCCCAAAATCCCCAGACTGAGCAGCAGGATATAAGGTGTTAATTCCTGAGCCTTTTCTGAACTGGATTCATAGACGACTAAACCGGTAACGCCTTCAGGAATTCTCGTCCGTTGAGAAGTAAGAGGGCCTTCTTGATTTTTATCCACAACAGAAGCCGTTGGTAATGAAGTTGCCGCCTCTTTCTTTTCCGTACTATTGCCGGAGACAAGAACATAGATGCTGGTCGTAAGCTCTTTCACCGTCTTCTGATGATCTTTCCTGATGTTGACTTTCAGTTTGTACTCTCCTTCAGCAATAGTATCATCGACTTTAAGCAGAAGATCAACAATGTTAGCTTCATTTTCCTGAAGTTTCACCTGCTGCTGTCGTTCCTCCCGTGAAACCGTTGAATCTAGACAGGAATAACATTTGTTGCCTCGGTAGAGATAGCTCCAGATAGTATAGTCATGCTGCTGGTCATCATTCAGCAGCTGGACTGGTACGCGCAACGCCTCGCCAGGTGCCACAGATGCCGGAAGATCTTGCAAAAGATAGTGTACTTTTGGTTTGTTTTGTCTCGTTGCTGTCTTGTTCTGCTGGTCAATATAATCAAGATAATTTGTACATACTTTTGCATCAACATCCTGAATGGTAAATTCCTGAATAGTTTTTTCACCTAATCCTTCCAAATGCAGCGTCGCTTGGCCATCGGTAATCTTTTGGTTGCAATTGGGAATCAGTTGGACCGGAATAGTTAAAGGAGAGGTTCGAAAATTTTCCAAGAGGGTCACTTTGGTCTTTTCACTGACGACCTGCCCATTTTTTTCCACCCACATCTCCACCACGTTATTGGTGGTATTACCTTTGTAAATATTGAGGCTGGCCAAAAACTGCTCTCCCCAGGAAACTTTTGTATCGCTGCCGAGTTGCAGGCTGGTGATATTAAGTTGCGAATCATACCGGCGGTAGGCGGGATTGACAGCAAAAGCGCGAGTCGTTTGATAGGCGTCAGGGCCAAGGTCTAAACAGGGTGGATTATCAAACCAGAACTTAGCCTGGTAAATGCCTTCTGGCAAATTTGGCGAATATCGTTGAACTCGTTCTGATGATACCGTCACATTGGTCCAGGGCGCATAAGTCTGCACAATATTGCCATTGCTATCTTCGATTTCTCCTCGCACGGTAATTTCGTCCACTAAGCCAGCGACACGGCCAGCGGTAACTGTAAAAGAAAAATCGTCTGGCCTGTACAACGAATTGTTCATATCCAAGAAAATGTACCAAACACATTCGCCAGTATATTCATTATCTTCGTTAGGTGTGGGAGAGGCAAGATACCACGTGCCTTCAATATTACTCCATGACATACCTTCCGTCGTGTCAGAATAGGACATGAAATCAATCAACTGATTTTCCTGAGGCTGACTCGGATCTAGCAGCCGCACTTCCTCCTCACCGTTATTATTCAGGGCAAAATCGCTGTCGCCGTCACGATATACCACCACATAGCCGCCCGATGGAATGAACAAGTCCTCTTCATTCATAACATTGGCTTGGGCAATCTCTAATTCATTCTCGCTATCTTTATCCGTGATGACCAATCCACCGGCATAGATTTCCTCAGGGCCATAATTATAAATTTCAATCCATTCACCTTCTGGTTTCAGAGCATCATCATTCTCAAACGGATTAGGCATCACTTCCGAAATAGCGAGGTACGAGAAATCAGAAGAAACCTTGGCAACACTATTTTCTCGTCCGGGCGTGCCATTGACAAATTTACTTTCCCGCCAAGTACCTTCACCATCTTTTTCTAAAGTTTTGTTGTTGCCGGCAGCAAAAACAGTGTTGGTATACCCTTTATTTACATAGAACGTATAATTCACGGCATCAGCGCATTCCCCCGTTCCATTGAGAACAATCGTATCACCGCTATTCGCTAAACTTAAACTAGATTGAACAATAGTATCAACTGGCCCAAAATACTGGGTGAAATTTTGAATGTTCTTGGCGACAATCAGATAGCCTTGGGCCGGAATCGAGCCAGTAAGATTTTTCCCGTCCAAGACACAAGACGTAAGATTAACCGCCACACCTTCTGCATTATACAACTCCACCCATTCACAGACAGTATCAGAACATTGTTCTGGATCGTACATAATTTCATTGATTTGCACCAATCCCAGAGAAAAAGAAGCACTCAGTACAATCAAAAAAATAACGATTCCAAATTCGTTCCACCTCATTTTCTTGCTCCGGAAGAGCGAGGAGATTATAAATATTTTCATTTTACCATTTTAAAATACTAAACAAACTATTTAAAGGCAGTCTATATCATAGAACACTATGGGCTGGTTATTTGGTAAAAAGAAATCACAGGTACCGTTTCCCCCGGGCCGACCGCTGGATGAGGGGGCTTTACGCCTTCCAGGGCGAATAGGAAGGGAAAGAATCATTGAACCAGAGAGAATTAAAGCCGCCGCGGGGTTAGAGTCTCCGTTGCCTTTTCCAGAAGAAGAACCGGAATCGCAAGATGATGTGCCCACAGCCAACGTAACATCAGCCTTTCCACAGCTCAAGAAAAAACCATTATATCTTAATGTGCGCATTTATCAGCAGCTTCTGGGTGAAATGGATAATATCAAAGCTAAAGTGGCGGAACTACAACAACTCAATCAGGCGCTGGAGACCTCAGAATATAATGAAGAAAATAATTTTACCAAGTTGCGCCGTGCCGTTCACTCCGTGCACGATCAGCTCCTGCAGATTGATAAAAGTTTATTTAAAAACCAATAGGTGAATTACCATGGAACGCATGCCCGTTTTTGTCAAAGTCGAAGAATACGATGACGTTTTGAATTTAGTAAAGACCATCCGCCGCCGACTGGATGAAGCCAAGGAAACGTTAGGGAAGATTCACGATCTTAAAAATGAGGAAGATCACCAGATCGAACTCTGGCAGAATGCCTTAGGTGAGATTGAAAAGAAAGTCGATTTCATTGACCATTCGTTGAATGAACCGGAACATCTTTAATATGGCGAAAGTTATAAAAAAAAAGAACTTCGTGAACAAGAGTGTTAGATCTGCTCCTATGCTGAAACATAAAGTTCTGGAGAAAGAACCATCGTACATGGTGCAGATTGCTGACCCTAAGATGCTGCGAAAAGATTTGTTAGAGACGTTACGGGAGATCATTATTTTTATGCAGGGCTATGAAAAGTTCCGGCAGATTCAAGCGGAAAAAGTAGCCACGTTTAATAAGCTCCGCAACGAAGTGCAGGTTCTTAACGGGTTGATTAACAATAAACTTCGCCGGCACTTGCCTCGAGGAAAATTAAAGCCGGTGCGCGGCCAGAAAGGAGAACAACCAGCGCCACAGGAAGAACATGAAGAAGCTCCTGCGACCGTAGCAGTGATGGAACGAGAAGTATCAACACCACCACACCAGGAGTTGGACGAGTTAGAATCGCAGTTGCGGGATATTGAAGGGCAACTGAGAAAAGTTCAGTAAGACTCTTGGCTGTATTTACTTACGAAGTAACTTTTCTTGTTTTCTTAACAACAGCATCTTGATAAAGACGGTACGCTGGTCGTACTTCTTTATGGTAAATGATTGAAGTTCCGAGCAATTCTCTGCAATTGCCGCACTTGAGGATAGGGGAACTTTTCTCTAAGCTGATAATCCGGTCAAGGTATAATCTGCGAATATTTCCCGGGCCATCTTTCTGATAGGCGAATAAGAACTGTTTGCATTTGCGGCAATGAATATTAAGCAAACGAGCATAGCCACCTCGTGCTGCTCGGAAAGCATCGTTTTTTAATGAATAAACGACCATAATACTGAATTTTCAGTTAAGTTTATAAAAATTCTCCAAAAACAGCCTTCTATCGCGGACGTTTACAAAGGTTATGCCTTTGAACATCCGCTTCGCGGACGTGCCGGAGTGGCCAAACGGGATAGTTCCTTTGGCATTTGGGTGCTAAATGAGTCCATACTCAAGTCGTTGGAGTGATGAGGTCTTTTGACCGATGAAATACTCGTGAGCCATCTATTGGCTTAGTGCCTACGCAGGTTCGAGTCCTGCCGTCCGCAGTTTTTCTTTATCATAAGCGAAGCTCTGGGGTTGATAAGGGGCGAAGCCACTTATGCGCGGTGCCTACGCAGGTTCGAGTCCTGCCGTCCGCAGTTTTTCTTTTTGTCGTGGGGTCGAGCGAAGCGAGTGCCCCACTTGAGCACGACTTGCATAGTGCACACAGTGAAGAAACTCCTATAAGAATTCTTTAACACAAAGCCAGCAAACACACTGGCTCGGTCAAAGTTTTATGTCTCTCCATCGTTGAGTAATGGGCTTGCCTTTATATACTTTATTTAGCACT
>JAHFRS010000104.1 GCA_023266155.1 archaeon | reverse complement strand
TCCCCTTGCTTTCCAACACCATCATAACACTGCCAGGCAGCAGAACTAAACCCTTTACCACTGATAGCTTCCTCGGTTACTTTTTCTTCAGGGATGCAATTGAATACCACTTGTTCATTTGTGGAATCAAATACGCTATACCCATAACCGCCACAGGAGCTTTTCCACGTTACTTTTTCTCCGGTAGTTCCCTCAATATCAACGATACAACTATCTTGGCCTTTACAAGAAAATTGCTCCGCATAGCATTGCTGCTGCGTTTTTGAATTTTTAAAGACACAGGTAATCTGCTCTTTGGAAACAGATGGCTCGCCAGTTTTAGATTTGTCAGAAGTACATTTGAATTCCGCATAATCTGCGTTTCCATCGAGCACTGTCAAGGCTTCTCCACCACAAGAACTTTTCCAAGTTAATTTCTGACCGCTCTCACCCGAAACTGTAGCCACACATGTTCCTGTACCAGAACATTCAAAACTTTCTGTATAACATTTCTGCTCAGTGTTGGAATTAATGAATATACATTTGACATCTTCAGTCATGGTTTTTTGTTCTTTACTTTGTTCTCCATTTGGTTCTGAAGAAGCACACTGAAATTCAGCATACTCATTATTTTCATCCATCACGGTCTTGGCTTGACCGTCACAAGAACTGTGCCATAATAATACCGCATTTTTTTCTCCAGAAACTTCGGCAACGCATGTTCCTATGCCGGAGCAGCCAAAATTGCCGTTGTCAGTATAACACTTTTGGACGCTCTCTGAGTTGACAAACACACACTTAACCTGCTCTTTGACTACCAATTGTTCAGCAGGTCTCGCGATCACCGCTGAAATTAAAATAACCAGAAAGACAGACACGAACAGAATAGTGCGGTTCATAACGTTTGAATCGTCACCAGCTATATAAATCTTCTGAGACCTTCTGAGACCTTTTGAGGAAGGTTATATTACCGTAAACCCTTTCGCTTCCAGAATTTTCTGTACTGAGGCGTCGATGCGCTCTTGTGGAATTCTCCCCTCTTCCACCGCAGCTTTGATCACCTGAATCATGTGATAAATCTCCTGAGGATCATCGTTGAAATTAAGAATCAAATCATTTCCCGCCTCGACGATAGCAAGGTACATGACCTCCAGCGTCGGATAAAAATTCTTCAGCCCCAGCATGTTAACCTCATCTGTAATGATCAGCCCGCCAAAATTCTGTCGCAGATGCTGCACAACATCGGCAGAAGCAACGGAAGGAAATGTCGACACGACCGCACCCGAGGGAATGATGTGGCTAACCATTACCGCTTTCAAATCTTGTTTTTTGGCAAGGTAATAATAGGGAAAAAGATCTTCTGGGCTAATATCAGCGGTGACGATAAATTTATGCGGATCCCGAACCACTAACGTTTTCCCGGGATAATGTTTCGCCGTGGCCATGATCCCTTCTTTCTGCAATCCCAAGACATAGGCTTCCGCCAGTTCGGCAATATGCGTTTCATTCCCCGGAAAGCTGCGACAGTGCCAAATGGTATCTTCTAAATCTACCACGGGGGCAAAATTGATCGAAATACCTAACGCGGCCAAAAACTTGCCTTCTTCTGACCCTTTTTCAAAGGCCTGTCCTTCCGTCCTGATATTGGACGCGGCGGTAAATTCACGAAAAGTGGCAAAGGGATTTCGACAGCCTTCCAAATCGACAGTAACAAAAAAAGGAATAGCCATCCCCTCCTGAACTTCGGCAATAGTATCGTGGAACAACTGTTCATTCTGTAAGGCAAAAAGATGAATCCCGCCTACCTGCAATTTTTTCCAGGCCGGAACGTTCTGTCGTGCTCCCGCCACAATGATCATCTGGGCAATTTTTTGGTCCAGCGTTAAAGAGTTAAGGGAAATTATTTTACCATTGACGGGTGGAACTGGTTGTGAAGGAATTAGCCAGCCCTTTGCTTTCGCCACGTTCAGGCTGCCCAGCAGCAACACGATGAGAAGCAGGAATAGAAAGAGCTGCGGTGGCCGGTTCCACTTTTGTTTCATCATTCCCTTTTTTTTCTTTTGAACTGTTGCCATGCTCTGAGATCACCAGTAAGGTTGTTGAGCACAATAGCGATACGCTTTGTTGTTAAGATGATAACTGACGACGGAATCTGCCGTTTCACAGACCCAATTTTTGTCTCCTGTTGTTTCTTTTCGACAGCGTAATTGAGCTCGTGCTTCCAGACAGCAGCGATCAAGGTCGTTCCAGAGCGTCTCAGCTTCCTGCCAATGGATACGACAACGTGGTTCTTCCCGATCGAGTGCATATAAAGCCCGCCCCACTGACGGCAACTGCACATTAAACAGGTTCAGCAACAGTAACAACGCGATCAGGCTTAGGGAAATGTTGAGAATCGTCCAGGGAGCGCGGGAAGCCATTATTCTTAAATTAAATGGGAAAATATATATAAACCTACCCTTCTGGAGCTGTAGAGGAACGTAAATAAGCAAACACCCATGGATATTAAAGTATATATGACTCCCACCTGTACCTGGTGCCAGAAGCTGAAAGAGTGGCTCAAGAAGAAGAAAGTTTCTTTTCAGGAGATTGATACGTTTGAATATGATAAAGAACGGGAAGAGATGATTGAAAAGTCAGGACAGATGGCCGTTCCGGTTATTGATATTGACGGGCAAATCATTGTCGGTTTCTTTGAAGAGAAGCTGGAGAAGGCGCTGGCCAAAGGGAAGTGAGGATGTGGTAAAGTGAGCCCCAGTATTCTACTTGTTAGTAGTCAATGTTAGAAACATTTATAAAGTTCTCACGATAAGTTCCTACCCATGACCTTACCCAGAGATGACCGCTTAATTGCAAGGATGATTTTCGAAGGAGTTAATGTAGGGCTCGACGAAGTAAAAACCGGTGTGCAACAAAGGCTTAAAACTCTACAAGGATCTATTTCTTCTGATTTACAACGGCTTATCGGCAGTAATGAAGCGATGTCTTATACTTTAGAACAAGGATTTACCCAGGTTCAGCAGGGAATGGGACAGATTTATTTTTCTATTCAGGATTTGGGTGCTCAGTTTGAGTACGGACTTGGCCTCATCGTTGATCAGCTCACTGCTCAGAATAGGACATTGGTGGATATTTCCGATACAATTAACAAAATGTACGAAGTTGCCAAGACACCAATGAGGACACGGGCTAGAGAATTATTTTTAGAGGGGTATGCTCTGCTCGGAAAAGGCCTCTTGGATAAATCATTAGAATATTTTCACAAGTCTGCCGAGGTCTATGATGTTGATTTTTTTACTCAGCTATATATTGGGAAACTATATCTTTACGGCAAAGGAGAAGATTGTGATGTGACTGATCCTAAAAAAGCTGCAGAGCATTTGATGTTAGCGGTGCGATATGGTAAAGCAACTTTATCGGAAAAACCAGAAATGAAAAAAGCAACGGCGGAAGCGCTGCTGCATGCGAGTATTGCGTGTTATCTTTTAAGTATGAAAACCTACAAAAATTCACAAGTGGAAGGGGCAAAACTTACGGAAGAACGACAGCTGATAGTAATGGACAAACTAATGAGGGCATTAGACTTCGCTTATGAAGCCATAGAACTGAATCCAAACCTTTCGGAAGGCCATTATCATGCCGCTAAATATAATGCCCTATTGGAGAAATTACAATCCAGTTGTGATTTTGAGAATATAGAGGATTATGCTGGTTTTTGTCTTTCCGATCTTGAAGACGCAATTAAACATGATAGGACTTACGTTCTTAAAGTTGCAGCAGACGATGATTTTGATGAGCCAGAGATCAGAACAGGCATAACAAAACTTATCGGAGTTCTTAAAGATAAAATACAAGAACACGTTAAATTGGAGGTGGAATCACTTAGTGGAGATGTAGGTAAACTAAATCTCCCAAATATAGGTTGGGCAGACCCAAAAGAAGCATACAGGTTATATCACCAATTAAATGGGTTGAAAAGTAAATATTTTGAGGGTTATAACTGTTGGAAAAGAAGCTGGAAAGGAATACAAAACGAGCTAATTTCTTCTCTTGGCATTTTAAAACAAATGGAGAGCTACTTCGTATATAAGAGACGTGAAATGGAGATCTACTTCGTATATAAGAGACGTGATCTACAACTATCGTATTCTGAATCACTGATGAAATCGAAAGACTTAGAAATGATAGTAAAACAAGAGCAACAGATTCTTCAAGAAGAGATGGAGAAAGCCAAAGCAGAGATCATAGTGGGACTTGCGCCATTGACACTGCTGATTAAAAGTGGCGGATACTTAGACTTACTTGAAGCTAATGATAAATTACCAATTATCCGAAAAAAAATACAGGGTATACATGAACAATACGATAAAACAAAAGTGAAAATTGAAGGTAGCCATAAGCTTCTGATGTACCTTATTGCTACCGCCAAAAAGAGTATAGAATCTATTAATAGGCGCATTGCTAATAAAGACTGTGTTGTTTGTGGTGACGAACTTGGCCTCTTTGCACGCCTGATGGTCTGGCCAAATCACAACTTTTAGGTTGCTATCCCGTCCGTCATAAAAAATCTATTTTTCTATAAAATTCATACTTTTTCTAACACCAACATAATTTCTTTCCCCTCAAAGAGAATTCCATACGTTCCCTGCAACAGCGGCAGGGTCAGATTAAATTTCTGGCATAATTCAGGAATAGCTTTTGCCGTTGTCACGCCCTCTGCGACCAT
>JAHFRS010000103.1:2402-4714 GCA_023266155.1 archaeon | reverse complement strand
CCGCCAAATAAGATCACCCTATATGGTTCATCAATATCACCTTGGCATACTTTCCACCAGTTCAACCATTCCTGGATTTACCTGGGATGAAACTAAATTTCTGGAAGGGTTGACGGAAAAAGAGTTTAGGCGTGTTGGTCGGAATTTTGATTTTCAGGTAGATCATGCTCATCGCCGGAAATGCTTTCGGGTTGTGGTTCATGCTTTACAAAAAAGAGAAAAGGAATATCCCCAGCAAGGGGCATATTATGCTGGACCAAAAGAAGAGGTTATTTTTACAGTGACAGCATCGCTTGCAGAATATGATAAGGGGATGGAACGTATCGGTGAATTTATGACAGGAGAACGTTATCTGACCCTCCCCAACGCTGACAAAGGCTTAATGAAAGAAAAAATATTGCTTGATGTATTCAAAAAATCACCATTAGACAAAAAATTACATGAAACATTGTTTCAATCAATTGATCATACTGCAAATTTAAGACCGGTGATGACTAGTGAAGCTTATCGCATTATCATTGCAAATTACAAAACTCCATATGCTGCGCAGTATGAACGAACAGAAACATTTGATATCACGCGCCATTTACGAGGAAGAAAGGATGAGGGAACGCTGCGTCGTGGCATGTTGACCTTCTCTGTGCCTGCTACCATCCAATATTTATTTAAGCCTACCAACGGAGATTTTGATGTTGAACTTCAGCAATTTGGCCTGAGGCTCAATAAACATTCTAACGCTGATCTTAATGCGGCGGAGTAGTTTTTCTGATTTTCTAAATTAGCGATGTGTTTTCCACAAGCATTATAAATCTCCACCAAACCAAGAAATCTATGTTGAAGAAAAGAGGATTTTGGTGATATTCCATGTTGGATACTGCTCTTATTCTGGCGGGCGGATTAGGAACGCGCTTACGTCCGTTGACAGAGAAAACGCCGAAACCTTTATTGCCGATCAAAGGCAAACCCATCATCCAGCATACCATTGAACAACTGCAGCGCCACGGCATTAAAAAAGTCATTCTTTCGCTGGGACATGAAGCAACACAAATTAAAAACTATTTTACAGCCCATCCTGTTCCTGGCATCGATCTTCACTATGCTATCGAAACCGAGCCTTTAGGGACGGGAGGAGCAGTTCATTTGGCTGCGGCTAGATTGACAAAACCATTCTTTCTGGTCTGGGGCGATAACCTGATGGATGTAGATTATCAGGAGATGTATAAAGCCTATCTGCGTGATGCTTCCCAGGTTACCATGGCGTTAGTGCCGAGGGAAGATGTGGAACATTTTGGCGTGGCTGTTCTTGATGGTCAAAAAATAACCGCTTTTGTGGAAAAACCGTCACGGGAAGAAGCGCCATCCAATGTCATCAATGCCGGCGCCTTCATTATCGATCCAGAATGCCTCAAAATATTACCGGAAGGAAAATCTTCCATTGAAAAAGATTGTTTTGAAAAGTTGGCGCCGTTAGGACACCTTTCAGCTTACATTCACCAAGGACAATGGTTTCCCACGGATACTTTAGATAAATATTCTAAAGCGTGCCAGGAATTCATTCCGGAAATTAATCTGCGAGAGAAAAAAGTGATTATCGCGGATGTCGATGAAACGATGTGCGAAAGTTGCCAACAGATTTCTTTTAAAATGGCGGAACAGATTGATACGCTTATTAGGAGAGGCTACCAGTTTGCTTTCATCAGCGGGACGAAAGCAGAAGATTTACAAGCAATGATTTCTTCCCGGCTGACGGAAGAACACCATCTTTTAGCCGCGACGGGCACAAAATATCTCAAAGTGCCTGGACAACAGCCACACCAAATGATGTATAATCACTCTTTATCTTCTGATGAAAAACAAGAGATCATCAGAGTTCTGGAAAAACTAACGTTGACCTACAATCTGCAATCACTGACCACCACAGAAGATCAGCTGCAGGATCGTGATTCACAAGTGACGTTGTCGGTCTTAGGGCGGCACGCTCCCTCAGAGGTAAAAGCACAGTACGACCCCGATGGTACAAAAAGGCAGGCGTTGATAGAATTCATGAAGCAGCATCTTGATGCTGAAAAATATGAATTGACTCTCGGCGGCACGACGTCTATTGATATCACCCGTAAGGGCTTGGATAAAGAATGGGGCATCCGTGAATTTGCCCGATTTCACCAAATTCCCCTCAACCAAATAATCTATTTTGGCGACAAATTATATCCCGGCGGGAATGATTATCCGGCAGCGAAGATTGTTGATTGTATTGCGGTGAAGAATCCGGATGAGACACTGAAGAAGTTACGGCAACTTTGAACCTCTGCTAC